>DASTAW010000053.1 GCA_035712365.1 Terriglobia bacterium | reverse complement strand
CCGCTTCAGA
The DNA here is from genome assembly GCA_035712365.1 of Terriglobia bacterium. Taxonomy (NCBI): domain Bacteria; kingdom Pseudomonadati; phylum Acidobacteriota; class Terriglobia; species Terriglobia bacterium. Next base: position 38,191 of record DASTAW010000053.1, on the reverse strand, counting down.
CGCCATCCCTTCCTTCAACCCTGTTAGCTTCAAGCACTCGCTCTGGTCTAGTTTTACTCCGTCCTGCTGGTCTAATTTTTCTCCGCCCTTGACACCCCTGCTTTTGACAACATCGCCGTGCTCTATCTGCGTCTGGCGCGCAGCGCGGCGACCTGAGGAATTCTGTAGATCAAATTTCGTTGGCTCCAGCAGCTAACCGCAATCGAAGAAGGAGAGGTACAAGATGGGCAATATGATACTCCCCGGAACCTACATCGAAGTCCGCGCGGAAGGGCTGATTCGGCCCGGCCCCATCACGGTCGGCAATGTGGGCGTCGTTGGCACCGCCGCGAAAGGGAAGGTAGGTGTGGCGATCCCGCTCAGCAGCTTTTCTGACGCGCAACAGAAGTTTGGCGCCTACGACGCGTGGGTCGATGGTCACGGCGACGAACTCACCCTGGTGCGCGCCCTGGAACAGGCTTTCAACCATGGAGCGACCACGGTGTTTGCCGTGCGCGTGGCCAGCGCCGCCAATGCCACGGCCAGCTATACCGTGCAATCGGCGAGCGGCGACTGCGTCCGTCTGGACGCGCAGTCGCCCGGCGAGTGGGGCAACGAGCTTACCATCAAGATTGAAGCCGCGGATGATACTGCCTTTGTTTCTGGAGAACGACCCCAGCCGCCGCTGCCTCTGAAACTGAAGCATCCCCCCCTTGCGAGTGCGCGCAACCGCGCGACTCTGCACATAGACGCCACCAATACCACCAGAGCGCTCAAAATCGTCACCGGAGTTCCCGCCGCCGGCGAGGTGCAACTGGATGCTGACGGCACCATGCATTTCGGCGACGCGATCCTGCCCGCGGACACGGTGACCGCCTCCTACCTGGTGGACAAGGCCAACGCGGTCAAAGTGACCATCCAACTAGGCTCTGCCAAGAAGGTTTTCACCGTGGTGGATGGCAGCGACCTGGTCCAGGACATCAACGATCCGAATCAGGATCCCGCGTCGGCCTGGGTCAAAGCAACGGAACTGGCCCACAAAGACGAAAAGCCCTCCACCGTAGACCCGCCGGCCGGCTTCAAGGGCGGCCTCAACGGCGAAGACGCATCAGATGAAGACTACAAGAGCGGCCTGGATGCCCTGCTCAACGAAGAGGCCCACATTATCGTAGCTGCCGGACAGGATGACAGCTTCTGGGCAAAACTCGACCAGCACTGCCAGACCGCTTCCACTGACTCCATAAAGCGCGATCGTATCGGGGTGATCGGCAGCCGGTTCGGCGCCACCCTGGATGATCTCCGCGGCCACAACATAGACAGCGACCGGATGATCTTCGTTGCTCCCGGCATCAAGACCACTGACGCTGCGATTAAGAAACCAGTGATCCTGCCCGGCGCCTATACAGCAGCAGCGGTGGCCGGAATGCTCGCCGGCCTGCCCGCTCACGTCAGTCCCACGAACAAACCTCTTTCCGTGGATGACCTTCAGCACTACTACACCAATGCGGAGTTGGAGCAGTTGGTCGAGGCACGGGTGTTTACCATCGAGAAGCATAACGGTTTCCGCGTCCTGAAGGGAATCACCACCACCACCGGGTCAGCCTTCTCACAAGTCACCACCCGCCGCATCGTGGATTACGCCAAGTTCGGCGTGCGGTCGGCCGCAGATCCTTTTATCGGCCTGCTCAACAATGAACGAGTACGAGGGGCCTTGCGTGCCAGCATCAATGCTTTCTTGGTGCAAATGGTCAACGACGAGATGCTTATCGGTTATGAACTGACTGTGACTGCAACTCGTGACGAACAGATCCAGGGAATTGCACGGGTCACCATGACTTTACAGCCTGTGTTCAGCATCGACTTCATTAAAGTAACCATGTTTTTGGAGTAAGGAGACGCCATGGCAATGACAAATGTCTATACCGGAGCGAACGGTACCCTGCTCTTCATGTCCAACGGCACTCAGACAGAAAATGCCGACACGGACGCCTTGATCGCACAAGCTATGTACGACCTGGCTGTAGTTGGGCGGGTGACAGGCGTGGAAGTGCACGTGAATACTGATCTCCAGGGCTATTACCAGATCGGGCAGCGCCACCCCGTGTCTCTGCACCCAGAGAACATCCACATCAGCGGCAAAATCAACCGTGCCTACATCAACGGAGCACTCTTGTTTCTGTTACTGGGGCGCGGCGCCAACCCCAACCAAATTGCCGAACCCTATGTACAGCCCACATTGCAGATGCAAGTGGTCCTTCATGACACCGCGGTGCCGGGCACGCGGTCGGTGCTCACGCTCGAAGGAGTGAAATTTGAGAACTGGGCATTTTCGCTGCCTGAAGACGATTTTGTTATGGAAAACGTCTCCTTTAAAGCCCTGCACGCGCGCGTGCAAGATGAAGAGGGCACGGCTGAAGATAACCGTCAAGTCAAGGTTCCTTTTAAAGCGTAAGCCTGGGAATGAGGTTGCTGTATGGCTCTAACCGCAGAAGAACTGCTGGCCGGCGGCGCGGTCACCCACGAGGTGGAAATACCCGTCGCTCTGCTCGGCGAAGGAAGCCCTGGCAGCTCCAGGGTGGCGCTACGGCCCCTGACCGTGCGCGACCTGCAGAAGATCGCCAGCGCCTCCCGCGACGATGAAACTCTCAGCGCGGCGCTCATGATCCAGCAGGCACTGGTGGACCCGGCGCTGAAATTCGAGCAGGTCTCGCAACTGGCCGCAGGTCTGGCCCGTTTCCTGGTCGATCAGATCAACGCCATCAGCGGCGTCAACAGTCCCAGGGAAGAGCTGCAGGAAGCGGTCCAGGCACCGCTGGCCAGGGCGTGTTTCGTGCTGGCCCGGGAATTCGGCTGGACTCCCGAGCAGGTCAGCGCCATGACCATCGGCCAGATTCTTCTCTACCTGGAAATGTCACAGAAGAATGGCAGCGCGAAATGACCACCGTGACTGACATCTTCGCCGGATGCCTGCGCGCACGGACTTCGCTGGGAGGCCGGGCGCCCCGTCGGTATTGTGCGGACCTGAGGAGCGTCACGCAGCCGCATCAGGCGCTGGCGCGAGCCAGTTCATGGATGCAGGCGTTGCGCCGTGGTCTTCCCGCTCTTACTCCGGCTTCGGACTACGGTGCGCTGCTCGGCGCTTTGGCCGATGCGCTGCTGCAACCGCAAGAGCGGGCCATGCCGGGAACCGCTCGGCGCGCGCCGAGAAGAGGTGTGTCCGATGATTCCGAACGGCGGTCCAGGGCAGAAACGCGAGCGCCGGCTGGGCGGAACGGTTCCGGCAATGCCCGCAACTTCACCGGCCTGGGCCGGTTTGACCGGATTGGCGGAGCAAGCGCTGCGGACTCCGCCGGCGCCAGGCGAGGCCGGTCCGCGGCCATCGTTGGCCTTCGGAAGGCGCAGCGGGCAAGCGCGGCGTCTTCACCCGGTGTGGTTTCACGTTTAACGGATCCATCGGGCATGCAGGGGGCGGCGGTGGCGACGGGCCAGATGGGAACGCTCGATGAACTCCTGTCAGAAGCGGCGGTGCGCGATTGGCAGAACCGGCTGGTCCGCAGGGCGATCACACGATTGCGGTCTGCTGCGGCCGAAAGTGGAATCAGCTATTTGTATTCTAACGGCCCTCCTGCCTCTCGTGCTGAAGAAGTCACACAGCGGACGGATTTGCACTGGTTGCACGAGTCCTGGAGCAGCCTCGTCGAAGGGCAGAGTGCGACGGCGGATGTGCTCTCATGGGCCGTGAATTTACAGCGGGACCTTCCGTTGGAACAGGCCGGCGTCCCGCAGCCGGAGTTCGGCGCGCGGCGTCCCGACATGCAACCAACCACAAGCGCGGCACAGACCCCAGGCCGGGCGCAGCCCAAGGCTTCGCAACCAAAGCTTGTTTCTGTGGCTGGATGGAGCGAACTCTCGAACGACGGATTTCCTGATTCAGTTCCTGGCGCCGATGCGCTTGCAGGCCAACGGAATGCCGCCGAACCGTGGCTGCAAACTGCGACAACAGCGGCGCGTGAGCTGGCGGAGGAATTGCTTTCCCGCGCTCATGACGAAATCCGGGTTCCTTCGCCGGTCGCTTCCATGCGCACCAGTGCGTCGCAGAAACCTCGACCGACCCCCGCCACCAGCGATACCAGGACGGAAATGCCGCTGTTGCACCGGCAGGAGCTCGATGCCCCTGAAGATCTCAGTGCATTTGCCGGCAAGATGAAGCGCGTCCTGGATGAGGAAGCCAGGCGCTACGGAATTGATGTTTGAACGGAATGGTCGGCGGGGAGTTTCTGATACTGGTGCCGGCCTGAGAAGAAGCAGATGCGACCGATGCTCGACAATCTGGAACTGCCGCAGGTGCAGGCGATCACAACCTGCGACCGCCGCAGCCTGGCGGAGCACAAGCCGCCCGGCATGACCGGCAGCCTGCTGCAGAACATGGGACGCCAGCCCACCCAGCTTCTGGTGTGGGGCGTGGCCAGCGGCAGCGGCGCCGATCAGTTTGCCCAGGATCTCGATAAGAAATTCCGGGATGCAAAGCCGGTGCCCTTCACATCGGACATCGTGGCGGATTCAAAGATTGACAACGTGCTCATCGACGATCTGCGGCTGCAACAGCTGGCAGGCAAGCCGGAGATGTACGGATATGTGCTGCTACTGCGCGAATTCATCCAACCAGCGGCGCCCGAAGAGGTTTCCGCGCTGGATGCCGGCATCCTCAGTGACGCGCAGAACCTGCTGGGCGGCATCCTTGACGGCCTGAACCTTGCGCAGCTCCTTGTGAGTGGCCTCGAGCGCTTCGTCCCCATATTCAGCAGGTTCCTGGACCAGTTGCAGCAGGGCGGTCCCGGCAATCCATGACCGGCGGGACCGCAGGAGAGAAATCCGGTTGAAAGTTGTAAGGAGAAAACAAAATGCCAAGCCCAACGTTATATGACGATTTGAAGAACGCGCTGAATCAGTTCAAAACGTTTCTTGACGCTAACGTGGCAACCATCAAGCCCGCAATCCAGGCGTTGAAACAGATACCGCAGGTCGGCCCACAGATCGGGCAACTGGTGACTAAGCTGATCGGCCTGCTCACAAGCCTGAAGACCCAGATCCAGAACCTGAATGTCGGCGGCATTCAGGGGCTCGCACAGGTCGCTGGATTCTCAGGGGCTGCCAAGACGCTTCTGCAGACTGCCGAGACCCTTCTGCCGGACCAGAAAGCCGCCATCGACGATGTGTTGAACGTCGTGAACGTGGTGACCGGGTTGCCGTCGCTCGACGCTGTGAAAAAGGACATCACCGACCTGATCGACGCGATCGTCGGCGACCTCAACGCGCTTAACGCTTAAACAGTAAAAGCGCCAGGCAGTACACCTGGCGGAAGAGTAAGACATGCCGGCCAAACCCATGCTCGATGACATCGAGCTACAACAGGTCCAGAAGATCGACGCGGAAGAGAGTGAAGCCGTCAGCCGCCATAGTGTGCCCGCGCTCGACGGCGACTTTCTTCAGGACCTGGGCCGGCGCGCGGTCCGCATTGAATTGAATGGCGTGCTCACCGGTCCCGAAGCGGCCGGCGGGTTGAAGAAGTTGCGGGAGAAGTTCCAGGGCACGGAGCCTGTGCCCTTTGTGGCCGATATTGCCACGGCCACGCAAGTGGACCAGATGCTGATCGAGGAACTCAACGTTCGTGAGCTGGCAGGGAAGCCCGAGCGCTTTGAGTACGCGGTGGCGCTGCTCGAATTCATTCCTCCACCGCCGCCGGCAGTGGCGCCGCCCCCGCAGCCTCCCCCTCCTCCGCCTCAGGTGGACAAAGCGACGCTGGTCGTGGAGGTCATCGTTGATGGCCAGCCAAACTTCGACTTCAGCACCGTAACAGTATCGGCAGATGGGCCCCAGAGCGGCGGGACGCGCACCACGCGCGTCTTGACCAATCGCAACAATAATGAGTGGACGCAAACAGATTTGCCGGCGGGCCAGTACACCGCTCAGGCAGTGGTCAGCGCGCCGCAGGCGATGTCCGGGTCGGCCGGCGCCACGCTGCAAAACGGGCAGACCACCAGGGTCACCATCCACCTTACGCCGGGCGCGGTGATTGCGCAGATGTTCGTGGTGACCTTCGCCATGGACAAGGCGTTTATCGAACCGTGCATGCGCGAGGTATTACGCGACGCGGCGGAGTTTGCCCGCAACAATCCGACCGCAAAACTGCTCATTTCCGGCAATACCGACCAAGTGGGTTCGCCGGGAGTGCTCACCAACAGCGATCCCTACAATCAATCTCTGTCAGAGCGCCGCGCCCGCGCCGTGTTTGCTTACCTGACGTTTGGACGTGATCGGACAGGCGCTGTGGCCGAATGGCAGCAGTTGCGCCAGCATCAGACTGTTTCGCATCCCACGATTCAGGACAACTGGGACCTGCACCAGGTCCAATACATGCTTCAGGACCTGGAATTCTATCCCGGCATTATCGATGGCCAGGATGGTCCTCTTACGCGCGAGGCCATCCGCGCTTTCCGTTGCCACGTGGGGTTGCCTCCCGGCACGACCATGGACGATCCGACATGGGAGGAACTGATCAAGGCCTATCTGGGCCAGGACTCGCTGAATGTCCTTGAAAGCCAGTTTTTTTCCAACTGCCCGGGAGAAATTCTGAAGTGGACGGGTGTTGCTTCCCAGGACCCGGTGGTGAACGTACATGCGGCCAAGCGTCAGAACCGCAGGGTCGAGTTGCTCTTCGTTCATGCAACCCAGCTTCCATGTCAGATTCCGCAGCCGGACACCTTCAATCTGCCCGCTGCTGGAGCGGTCAACACCAGTTGGTGCCTGGGGCCGGGAGACGTGCATCATCGGGCCTGCTTCGTGGTGCCGCGCCTCCCTCCAGGCGGCCAGCCCCAGGGCAACGAATGGCTTCGCCAACCCGTTCATCCCGGTACGTTCACGGTGCAGGGAACCATTGTTTTCGATGACGGGACCCCTTACGCGCAAAAGAACTTCGTCCTCATTGCTCCTGATGGAACCAACAAAGCAGACGAACGGTCCACCGGCGAGCCGGTGCCCGCGCGCACCGATGCGAACGGCGCCTTCCAGTTTGCCGATCTGCCGTTCGGCGTGTACATCCTGGAAGTGAGGCACGAAGTCAGCGGCCACCGGGTGCCTGTTCTGGCCCGGCTGCAGGAAGAGGATGACAGCGCGGCCCGTGGCTCCATTGTCTGCAAGGAAATGAACGCCGATACAGACCGGCTGAATGTTGTCATTCTGCACGATCCCGTTCTGCGCGAAATCCGGGTGCCGGTTGTGGTGCACATGATGACTGCATTGCATCCGCTGACACGCGCGGTGCGCACCTGCCCGTCGGCCGGCGGGCCCCCAGAGCGCCAGGCGACTGCCCATACCGACGCTGAAATCCGCGCCGCGTTTGACGCCGCCAACCAGATCTGGCGGCAGGCGCGCATCCATTTTGAGCTGAATGACGCCGACATCGCCCATGAGACCTATTCGTTTCGCACGGAATGTGAGGTAGACGACGCCGAGTTTGAAATTCTGCTGGACCGCGCCGCGGATTCCCTTCCGGGCGTGCTCAACGTTTTTTTCTTCGGCGACCTGGCGGGAAATGGCGAGGCCGGGTTCGGCATTTCTGTTGAGAACGGGGCCTCGCAGGGAATCGCGGGTTGCGCGGTGGGAGATCGTTTCCAGACCACGATTCTCGGCCCACCGCTGAGCGTTGCCCTGAATGCCGACCAGACGTCCCAGGTGCTGGCCCACGAACTGGGGCATTATCTCAATCTCGACCATGTTACCGACACTCCAGCCAATGCCGGACGCCTCATGCTTCCGGGTACGCTGGCAGGCGACAACCGCACCTTAATTCAGGATGAGGTGGACCGCGCCCGCGCTTCCCAGGGAGCGCATGATGATTGTGTGCCCCTCACGCTGAGCGTTTCCGGCGCGGGCGTGACCAGAATCGGGGCATCGCTCAGCAACCGCTTCATTGCGATTCTAGGTTCAGCCGGCCCGGTGACCGTGGACGCCCACATCCCAGACCGCATGATTGATCCGAGCGTGGGAACGCTCACCATGACGGGCGGCGATGCCGGCGCGAATAACCTCCAGCGGACAGTGGCCACAGATAGCGTGTCGGGCAACAGGACCGTGGAAGTGGTCGCTACTTATACGCCGGCGGGCGGGGGCCAGCCGGTGACCCGCCGGGTCATTCTTCTGGTTTCCAGCTTTCCGGAGTTGCGGGTGGAGGGCGCACGAAGAATAGGAGCGGCCAACAGCACCATCTTTATTACTGAAGGCTCGCCTACCGAAGTTGTAACCGTGCATGCGGACCTGGACCCAGCCCCCTTTGCCATACCCTCAGACTTGATCCGATGGGCGGGCGGCAATGCAGTTCCTGACCCGCAGTTGCATACGGTTTCCCGCGCCGCAGCGGCGGAAACCGTGTTAAGCGCAACGATCGCAGGAGTCACTCGCTCAGTTACGATCAGAGTGTTCCTCATTGAGGCAGTTGCGCAAGCCACAGCGGCGGCCCAAGCTCTGACATTTGTTCGCTTTGGGATTTGGGACAATGCCTACGATGCCGTTCAAAATGTAAGAAACAATGCGGCAGAAAATGACAACTTTGTAGGAGCTGACAAGCGCAAGTTCCATTTCCGTGTGTCCGACCCAACCGCGGCAGGCACGCAAATATCACTGAACTGGAAAACATTGACCGCAGGGCAGGGAAATGACGATGCGCCGGCGGTCCAATCATTGACGTTGGTTGAGCTGGCTCCGGGATCCAAGGTGTTTGTCTCAAAAGCCGTCATGCTCGTAACCGACGATACCGACCGTGACTTCCCAACCCACAGTGGATTTACGCCTCCCGCGCCCGATGCCGGGCTCCGGAATGCCGGGCAAAGCAACCATCGCACCCGACGCGCAGCTATCGACGGCTTCGTCCGCGCGGAATACTCACCTTCCGGTGGGGGTATTGTCTCTCTCACGTTGCCATTATTTGAGCGCAGGATGAGATTTTCGACTTCCGACTCGACCGACAATGTGGTGCCCGGTGTTTCTACCTTGACCCCGGCGGCCATGTCCGGAAGCGTTTTAGGGCTGAACTGGTCGATCCATGTGGGGCAATCGTTGACGATTGACACAGGCGCCAACCAGGAGGAGGTGGCAGTAACTGCAGTCACTGCGACCACATTTACGGCCAGGTTTGCCAATCCGCACAATGGAACAGCATCAGCGTTCCAGATTCAAGGCTTTATGACAAGGTTTTCCACTTCCGATTCCACCGATAATGTGGCCCCGGGAATATCTACGTTGACTCCTACTGCTATGTCGCCGTTGATCCGGGTAGGAGCCGCTTTAAGCATCGATGCCGGCATAAATGAGGAGGTGGTCGCAGTTACGGCAGTTGCAGCAACGACATTTACCGCCGTATTCACGAAGCCCCACAATGGAACCACCGCCGCATTTCCCATCAGCGTCATTGCCGACGAACGCAAGAGAGTAAGTGCACGCGTATTGAGGTATTTGAATGGGGCATTTCCAGCCTTGATACCTGCAACCGACCCGGAAATAGCCAATCAGTTCCGACATGCCAATCGGCGCTGGAATCAGGTTGGAATTCAGATTGATCCCCAGCCAACTGCTGATCGTGTTATACCGGCGGCAGCGATTGATGCTACTGGCGTGTATGGCGGCAGTGCAAACAACCCGCAGGAACAGGCTGCCCTGGGTGATCTGATTCCTGTCACGCCCGATGACACACTTACGGTAGTATTTGTCAGTCTCAGTGCCGCTAACGCTTATTCCACAACCTTTCCACGGGTGCCAATTCCGCTGCCCGCCGGCGGCACAGTAACTTTAGACAACCGCCATTTCGTGTTTATCAACACTGGTTTGAATTTGGAGAACGAAACATTAGGCCATGAGTTACACCATGTGCTATTCAATCGCGGGGACGGCGCGGTACCTCGCCAGTTTTTCACATTTAATACCAATGCTCCTCTCGGTTTCGGCATCCCTCTGCCTGACGTCAAAATTTACCGCCGTATTCAGAATTTTCATACTCCAGACCCGGATAACGACCCTAACAACAACAATGTCATCAACTGGGCCAAGCGGCTGCGGACGGCCCGGTTCCCAATCGCGGGTGATCTGAATCCGGCGGCCGACAATACGACTGGAAACCGGCTGGCTGGAGATTTTTAGAGGAGCCTATGGACACGAATCTCGAGGACATGAAAAAAGACATCTTGGAAATCGTGGGAGGCAATTTCTCACCTGATTCGGTCGGACCTGATCGATACGCTGCTATCGTGTCACGTGTGCGCTCGCAGGCTGCAGAATATCTGAACGTCCTGGAATCCTTGTTCTTGGGAACCAATTTTGATGCTGTCGCGCATTCAGAACTTTACATACCAGCATTTCTGATGATGGTTGCCGACGTTGAACCGGATCGTGTCCGTAGCGTGGCAAGGCAACTGGTGAAACAGTTTGACTCCGTGCTGGTGATTCATGACGCGATCAAAGACAAACAGGCACTTTTCCAGGCTCTGCCGCCAGAAACTACACTCATGGCGCGCCGCCTGGAGCAGCGTCGGACACAACTCAAGAACCTAATGAGTTAAAAGCATCTATGCTGACCCCATCCTACAAACTGACCATCGGCAGCAAGCGCGTTGACACCACGCACGAGCCCAAGGCCAGCACCGCCGTGGACCTGCGCGTGGAGCTTGGCATGGACGCGCCCGCCGACCGCTTCATCGTGGAACTGGGACAGGTGAACGGTCTTCATCCCGCAGTGGACGACGATCTTACGGTGGAACTTGGCTACGCCGACAACGGCGGTTTTACGCAGGTGATGGCGGGCAAGATTGTGACCGTGGAGCCGGGCATCACCCGCAACCGCGTGATTGGCTACACGGCCGCGCAGAAGCTGCTCCACAGCTTTACCGAAAAGACTTTCGAGAGCAAGACGGCGGGCGCGATCGTCCGCGATCTCTGCAGCCAGGCCTCTGTGGATGTGGCCGCGGTGGAAGACGGCATCAATTTCCCGGCGTACGTGGTGGACGGGCGCCGCAGCTTCCATCGCCACATCAGCAATCTGGCTGGGCTTTGCGGTTTCGACGCGTATTTCAATTCTGACGGCAAGCTGGTCTTTCAGAAGTTCACCACGGGGAATGCCGTGCAGATTTTTGAGCATGCCAGGCACGTGCTGGAGTTGAAAGTGAAGAGAGCGCCGACCTGGGCTGAATCGGTGGAAGCCTTCGGCGAAAGTCCAACGGGCAGTCAGGGGGCCGATGCCTGGCCGTGGCTGACCAAGGATTTCAGCGGGTCCAAAGGAAGCTCCGGATCAGGTTCGCCGGAACTGCTGCTGGAGCGCCCGGTTTTGCGCACGCATGAAGCGGCGCAGGCCGCCGCCGACGCGGCCCAGACGCGCCTGCAGCGGCGCAAACTCGAAGGCTGGGTGCTGACCATCGGACGCCCCGGCGTGAAACTCGGCGACGCCATCCGGTTTCGCTCCATGCCGGATTCCAGTCTGAACACAGACTTTCAGGTGCGCAGCGTGGTCCATGAGATTACCAAGACAGGAGGATTTACGACCAGGGTAGGGTTCAGGGCAATTTGAAGCAGTAAAGCCTTTTCACCGCGCAGGACGCAAAGGAAGAACAAAGATTTTTCATTGCCGGTTCGGGAAAGGTTGAAGGCACGCAGAATATGAGCACGATCATTGACACAATTCAGGAGATCATCCGCCACGAGTTGAGAAACGTCCGGATCACGGAGCTGGGGCTGGTGGATGCCGTGAATCCGCACAGCGCCAGTGGCGACAGTGACAACTACGGTTGTGACGTCCGGCTGAAGAACAGTGGCCTGCTGCTGAAGCATGTGCCGGTGGCTACCGGACATATCGGTACGGCGGCCATTCCCAACATAGGCGACCTGGTCCTGGTGGGGTTCGACAAAGGCGATGTGAACCAGCCGGTGATTATTGGGAGGTTGTACAACGATGCCGACCGTGCGCCTCTTAATGACTCCGATGAGGTGATCTTCCGTCTGCCTCTGGCGGCCGCTGATGACAAGACCATCAAAGCAGCCATCCGCAATCATCAAGACAATTCGCCGCCCCGGGAGATGATCGTGGAAATGCCTCCCAAGATCACTGTACGCATGAACGACGGTACTGTGCAGGCCACAGCGGGCAAGAGCGAGATGACTCTCGACCAGACGAACGCGACCGGCGGCACGGTCATCATTATGGCCGGACAAACCAAAATCACCATGAACCAGGATGGAGACGTGATCGTGGAGGCCGCCGGTGCCATGACACTGAAGGCCAACGACGACATCAGCATTGAAGGTATGAACGTGAACATCAAAGGCCAGTTGCAGGTGAACATTGAGGCGCAGACTCAGGCATCTTTCAAAGGCAACACCAGCGCAATTGTGGATGGTGGCGCTTCGGCGACCTTGCAGGGAGCAACCATTGCAGTGAATGGAATGACTTCATTTTCTGTTTAGGAGCATGGAGAAGGACTTATGCCAGGATTTCCGGTCACTATCGGTTGCACAGTGATCGTGACCCCGGGCGCCTCGGGGCCGCCGGATACGGGAACGATCGTCGGCATCTTTCCGCCGGTGATCACTGCAGGCGGCATGCCGCTGGCGACCTCCGGCTCGCTCTGCCTGATGATCAACTCAGTATGGGGCTTCCCTTATCCGCTGGTCATTGGCCCGCTGGGCAGTTCGGGAGTGAGCGTGGGTGGACGTCCTCTGGTGCGCATGGGAGATTTCATTCCCAGTCCGCCGGGGATTCTTTCCATTGTCGGGCCCCCGGCGGCCCCGTTTGTAACCGACCAATGGCCGCCGTAAAGCCATAAGTAAAGGTAGAGGGAAAAGCCATGCTCATTCCCGATGAAACAAGGAGCAGGAAGCTGTGGCGTTCTTACAAGAAAGATTCGGAGCCGACCTGAAATTGCTGGGCAACCTGGAATTTCAGAACGACCGCGCGCGCGGCAGCGATTTGTTCTACGGGACGCGGCCTGAAACCCGTCAGGTCGATTTGCAGACGCTTGCCGGCAATGAAAATCTGGAGCAGGCACTGCTTCTGCGCTTCCTGACCCCCATGGGCGAACTGGCGCTGCTTGGGCACCCTGACTACGGTTCGCGATTGTCTGAATTGATTGGCGAGCTGAACAACGACACCAATCGCAATCGCGCGAAGATGTACGTCTTGCAGGCCCTGGCCCTGGAGCCGCGCATCAAAAAAGTCCTCCGCTTGACGGTTACGCCAAACCTGGCCCGCCGCGACCAGATCGACATCAGCATGACTCTGTCGGTCATCGACAGCGACACTCCCTTGAATCTTGTTTTTCCTTTCTTCCTGCAAGGAGGCGGTAAACCGTGAACCCGGCAACTGCAAACCTGATTGACCGTCCGTACCTGGAAGTGGTGGATGACATTCTGACCGCCGTGACCGGCGGTGTGGTCAAAGAGCCGATCTTCTACGATGTCAAGGAAGACCTGTACGTGCTTTCGCGTCGGGCGAGCGATATCCGCAGCATCTCCGGTACCCAGGACCAGAAACACCAGACCTTCCAGAAAGAGATCGACTACGTTTTTTCGGAAGGCGACAACGCCGTCGTGTGGCAGAAAGGCGGCCACGGTCCTGACGATGACACTACTTTTTACGTCAACTATTTCCCGGCCAGCCAAAGTCTTTCGCCACTGACCGACATCAACGTGGGCAGCGTGACCCGCACGCTCAGCGAAGCGGTGGGGCGGGAAATCGCCACCGTCTTTCAAGAAGTCAATGCCGCCTATCTGGCGGGATTCATTGACACTGCCAAAGGACAGTCGCTCGAGCTGGTCGTTTCTATCCTGGATGTAACGCGCAAGACCAAAGAGTTTGCCAGAGGACTGGTGACCTTTTTCCGCGATCCGGCGGCCGCAGACGGCAACATCACGATTCCCGAAGGGACCTTGTTGAGCACCACCAAGGGTGAGGCGGAGTTTGTCACGACCCAGCCGAGAACTCTGCAGCGGGGCCAGCCGCGCATCGATGTCCCCGTGCGCGCCGGTGATGATTTCAAGGGCAGCAAAGGCGTCCAGCCCGCGGGAGCCATTACGACTCTGCAACAGGCGATCACCGGAATCACCCGGGTCACCAATTTTGACGCCACCGTGCTCGGCGCCGACGACGAGAGTGATGATGACCTTCGGTTACGCGCCAAAGCCAAGCTCCAGGGGCTCGACAAAGCTACCCTGGCGGCGCTGACGCGCGTGGTCTTTGAAGAGCGCGCGGTGCTGACCGAGATCTGGGACCCGAACGGCGCTCCCGGTAAGCAATCGGACCCAGGCAACGTGGTGCTGCTGGTGCAGAGTTCTCCTGAGCGTTTCGAAAGTCTGCGGTCGGCGGTAAACGAGACGCGGGCTGCCGGCGTGCTGACTGCGCTGGTGGCCAAATACGTTTTTTTCAAACTGCGCATGGTCATCTCCATTTCCTCAGGCTTGACGGCCGCGGGAAAGATGAAGGTTGTGGGCGAGGTGATTGCTTCCGTCCAGCAATACACCGACGGCCTGGATGCGGGCAAGCCGGCGAGCGGCGCCGACATCATCAAAGCCATCGTCAAAGACGTGAAGGAAGTGGGCGATCCTAAAAACATCAAGGTCGTTGATGTCCTGACCTGGAGGGCCGATATCGGCAAGCCCGGAGCGCAGGCCCTTGTCGATCTGATTCTGCAGGCAGTGCAATCGGCCCCGGCCGGCAACAGCGACGCTGTGCGCGCCGCCGTGACCACTGTCATCTCGGATGCGGCCCCCGGCCCGCCTTCCGAACGCCGCATTGCCGATCGCAGCCTGGTACAGGGACCGGGTGGCCAGCGCGCGACGGACCAGGAGATCGAGGCCGGCACGTTCCAGGTCGTCGCCAAGGTGAACGGCGAAGACTGGACCGTAGCGCTCGACCTGACACCTGACGACATTCTTCTGGTGGAGCGCTGAGATGCCGACCAAGACTGACCGCATCCTGAGTTATCTGCCCGGTACGTTTCGCGCGCTGCCGGGGCCCACCGCGTTGTATTCGGTGGTGGATGCGTATGGCAACGAACTGTTGCAGGCGGAAAACACCCTGGTGGCCGTGATGCGCTCGCACTGGGTTGATACCGCCGACCAGGGAGAAGCTATCATCGATGACCTGGCGCGAATCGCTTCACTCTACGGCCTGGCCCCGCGCGATGACGAAGACGTGGAAGAATTCCGGGCGCACCTCAAGCGCTATGTCCGCACATTTCTGGAGGGCACGCCTACGGTCCTGGGGATCCTGCGCGTGGCCGCCGAGGCCCTCGGGCTGGTGATCCAAGACTCCTACAACCAGTTGGACCCATGGTGGAAACGAGACGGGGACACACTCACCACGGTGGAGCCCCAGGGAGATGATGCGCTTGACCTGCTGTTTGAGTCCCTGGTATTGACCGCCCAGGGCTCACCGGCCCAGGCAGCGCGGATTCAGGGGATGGTCGATCTTTCCGGCAAGATTGATTTGCGTCCGTCTTCTAAGCTCGCGCTCCAGATTGACGCAACGCCGCCGGTGATTCTGGACTTGGTTTCTCTGGTCGCCGATCCGGCTGCGGCGAGCGTTACGGACCTTGTTGACGCCATTAATTCCAAGTTCCCATCCAAGATTGCCTTCAGCCGCGATGGCAAGCGCCTGCTCCTGCAGTCGCCCACGGCGGGCGCCGGGAGCAAGGTGGCGGTGCAGGAAGTAGCCTCCGACGCTGCCGTTCAACTGCTCGGCCTTCTTCCCCGCCGTTACCGCGGCTCTGACCAGGATTCCGCGCGGGTGGTCGGCACGGTCGATCTTGCCGGCGGAGTTGACCTTTCTGACCGGCGCTATCTGCGCCTGCTGATCGACGGTTCTCATCTCGCCGAAGTGGACTGCGCCGGGAGCAACCCTGCCGCCACCACCCTTCAGCAGATTGTTGACGCCATTAACGGTGCCCTGGGAATAAACGTAGCTTCGCACGACGGTCATTTTTTGAAGCTGACTTCACAGTTGACCGGCTTTGCCAGCGTGATCCAGATTCAATCTCCCGCCGCGCAAGACGCTACGCAGACCCTTTTCGGTCCGGTGGGTGGTCTCCATCTCGGCCAAAGTCCACAGCCAGCGAAGGCAACCAGTACCGCCGATCTTAGTCAGGGTATTGATCTCAGTCATGTCTTCAACATTGAGGTATCGCTGGATGGAGGTCCGCACCTGCTGATCAACTGCGCGGGCGCGACCTCGTCAGCCACCACCGCTGCCGAGATTGCCTCGGCCATCAACAACGCGGCCGGAAAGCAGATTGCCACGCAGGACGGCAAGTCAGTGACCCTGGCATCACCCACGCAGGGCGCGGCCTCATCGGTGGAATTCTTCAAGCCCGCGACCGCTGATGCCACGTTTGCGATCTTCGGCATTGCCGTCCGCGAATCTCTGGGCCAGCCCGCCACGGCTGCGCGCATGGAAGGCAAAGCCATTCCAGCAGGCACTGTGAATGTGGGCGCACTGCACGTGCTGCGTGTTGCTCTCGATGGCGGGGAAGCGACGACCGTGGATTTCTGGAACGGGGCTCAGGACCGTCTGGCGATGACTCTCGCTGAGGTGGCAGCCGCCATCAATGCGGCGCTGGGGACAGGGATTGCAAGCAGCGACGGCCAGCGCCTGGCGCTTACCTCGGCCACTGTGGGCGCTTCCAGCAGCGTGGCGCTTGTGCCGCTGGAGCATAGCCTGACACGCCGTTTCGTGACCCGGGCGTTTTTCACCGCTGAAGCCTCGCTGAAAGTTCTGGGGATGCCGGAGGCACTTGAGGCAAAGGCGTACGGGAAGACGTATGGAACAGAAGCGGCTGCAGCTCGCGTAGCCGGCAATGCCGATCTCAGCCGGGGCGTCGACCTGCGCGTTGACCCGTTTCTTCAACTGAGCATCGATGGCGGCCCGGCCATGCTTATCGACTGCTCGCTCAAGTCCCCACGCCCGCGGGTGGCCATGCTCGATGAAATGGTCGAGGCCATCAATACCCGGATTGATTCGACGGGCAACTCCAGGGTGGCTTCGCATGACGGCCGTGTCCTGTATTTCACTTCACCCACGCGGGGCGCGGCCAGCAGCCTTGAGTTCCGGCCGGTGATCGCGCAGGATGTTTCGGCCACGCTGGGGCTGCAGCCGTTGAACCTTTCCGGCAGCGATGCCACGCGCGTGACCTTCCAGGGGACCGTTGATCTCAGCGCCGGCCTGGACCTGAGCGCGGCCAGCAAGGTCAAACTGGCCATCGATGGGGCCACGCCGGTTGAGATTGACTGTGCCGGTGCCGATCCTGCGCATACCAGCCAGGGCGAGATCGTGACGCGCATCAACGCGCAATTGAACACCGTGGTAGCGACGGCGGTGGGAAAGATGATCGTCCTCACCTCGCCTACGCGGGGGGCAGGCAGCAAAATCGAATTTCTTACGCCCAGCGGCGGTGACGCCACCAAAGCCATCTTTGGCATCGGCCCGCGTTCCTATCATGGACAGGCGGCAGTTGCTCCCGAAGCGACCGGCAGCAAAGACATCAGCGGCGGAGTCGATCTCCGATTGTCCCGGTTCCTGCGACTGGGGATTGACGGCGGCGCTCTGCAAACCATTGATTGCGCCGGCGGCGCCGCGAATCCCGCCGCCGTGACTTTGCCCGAAATCATCGCCGCGATCAACAAGGCCACAAACAAGCCGATCGCTTCCTCTCCGGATGGAAACCGTTTGACCCTGAAAAGCCCAACTGCCGGCTTCCCGGGAAAGCTGGCGATTGACTTCTTCACTTCCGATGGCGCGTTTCAGCGTCTCATGAGGGACGCGCCGAACATGACGCGTGGCAACGACCCCGCCCCGGCCACCATTACAGGAACAGTCGATCTGCTGGCGGGTGCTGACCTCGGCGAGCGGCGGATTCTCCGTTTGGCGGTTGATGGCGGGCGTGCGGCGGACATTGATATTTCCGGCGCCAAGCCAGACCAGACGTTTCTCGATGAGATTGCCGCCAAAATCAACGCGGTCTTTCCCGGCATGGCCACAGCGGGCGATGGCGCCCATCTGGTATTGAACTCCCCGACTCGCGGCGAGCTCAGCAGTCTGGAAATCCTGCCGGTGCGCGTGCTCGAGCTCGTGGAATATCCGGAGATGCCTGCTGAGCAGACGCTTTCATTGCGGCATGGCGGCAATTTTTCCATCCATAACCCGAGCGCCGCGGATTCTGATCTTGAGATTGAAATCACCGCTCCCCAGGGCGTGGCCGGGGCCGAACTGGTCAATCGCTCCACAGGAATGCGCGTCCGCGTACTGGATGCGGTGCCCTCTGGATGCACACTGAAATTACGCCGGGACGAGAAGAGCGGCCTGCGCGCGGAAATCGTGACCGCAGCAGGAAAGCATTCGTCCGCTGTCGGCATTCTCTCCGGACCGTTGGGACGGCAGGTGGTTGTCCCGTACAGCGGACCTCTCCGTCTGGGCGGAGGCTACCAAAGCCAGGCTTCACTGCAGCTGGACCACCCGCCGGCACGAAACATCACGATTCTGCGTGCGCGTCGCAGTGGACTTGAGGGCGGAAGCATCACGGTCGCGGTGAAACCAGCGGTGCTGCCCGTGCCCAATGAGGTGACTGCCGCTGACGGCCGCGCCGGTGTGGTGGGGAAACTGCAATGGAAGGCGGGCGGCTACGTGCTGGCCGATACGAACCAGGCAACCATCGTGACCCTGCGCGCCGGGGCCGGAATTGGATTTGCCTCGCAATTGGACCATGTAGTGCTGGCCCAGGGAAACATTTATCCCGGCGAAGGCGGCGTGCCGCTGATGCTGGTTGATTCGCTGGAGACCTTGTTTGACGTGACCATACAGGGCCCGGCGGATGACAGCACTGCGGCACCGGAGTCCTATCCCTGTGTTTCCATCGGCGCGGGTACCGAACAACCGCAGAGTCTATGCAGAAAAGTATTCGAGAAGCCATCATCGCAGTTAGTGGTGGCTGAAGAGCTGGAGAAATCTGCAGCCCTGCGCCTTCCACGCGGCCGGTCAGACTTCACCTATATGGCGGCTGATGGAGCGCGCTTCAATCACGCCGCCTTCGATCATGCCAGATTTGCCGGTGGCCAGTGTGTCGAGCAGGGCGTGTTCAACGTGAGCCTGCTCTCCTGCATGCCGAAGCTCAAACCTGAAGTGCCCGAGGCCGCGGTTTTTGCCGGAGGCGATGCCGCTCCAAAGGTCCAGGTCACTCTGCGCTGGAACAACCATCAGCCGGGGGCCTTCTTCGTCAACCTGCCGGCTGATCTGCCGGAAAAATTCGGCGCCTGCTTTGGCCAGGCGCGCTTCGGACAGCCCGGAAGCGCCCCAGAGTCTTACACCGGCGTGGTCATGGAACCGGAAACCGATGAGGACTACATCAAGACGCGTATCAACGGCAAGTCGAATCTGGTCACGGCGAGCAGTGTGCCGCGCGTGCCCCTGGGATGGGAGCCGATGCTGATGCCCTTCCGTCATCCGCGCGCCAGAAAGCTCACCGGCGGAACTGACACCGATCAGGCGGCCGTCTATCTGGCGGAACCTGGTGTTCCCGGCTTCATTGAAGTGAAGGCCATTCAGACCGGGACATGGGGAAACACCATTGAAGTTACGGCGCGCAAGGCGGCGCCCGCCAGGTTTGATATGACGGTCGGCTACCAGGGCGCGCGTTTTGAGAACGCTCGGCAAACGGTCTTCGCGGGCAGGATACTTGCGTCCGGCGAAGACCCTCTGCCGCCGCTGACCGGCGAGATGCTCAAGCCGCGGCCGGCAGGCGTGCTTCAGAGCAAGGCCGCGGGCGTGCACGCCCGGGTTACAAGAGACCGCGCGGAACCGAAAGATTGATTTTCAGAGACAAGGAGAAATTACCAACATGGCAACCAGCAATTTACCCGACCCATACATCAAGCAGAACCCCGGCGATCTGATCACTGCGGAAATCTGGAATGAAATGCAAGTGGACATCAAGAAAGACATCGCTGCCCAGATCAAGACGGCGGTGGACAATGTCAAGAGCGTCGGCCACGCCAATGATGCGGACACGCTGGGCGGGCAGACCCCTGATCAGTTGACCAAAGACATCCTGACCAAGGCCGAAGAAATCCTCCCGCTCAGGACGGGCTATTTCCGCTCCTTCAACCGCCTGCAGACCGGCAAGGAAAAAATCATCAAGCACGGTCTCAAATCCTTTCCGCTCGCGGACATCTATCAGCTCGACTATTTCCCCGCGGTTTGCTCCAAGGGCGACAATGACGCCACGCCCATGTGGGTGAACTTCTTTCTCTACCACACCAGCGAGCGGACCATCACTGTAAAAGCGACCAACACTAAGGCGCCCATTGAAGCCTCAGATGCGCAGCCTTTTCGCGTCCTGTTCGCCGACATGCTTGCCCTCTACAAGGTCAAGTACGCAGATACCTCGACGCTCGATGAACTGGAGACCGAGTTCTGGAAGGCTTTCTGGGGCGACCCCAACGATGAGTTTGACGCCGACCAGTACTGCCACTCTCCGTGGTTTGAGAAATGCTGTGGAGAAAAAAGAAGCGTAAAGCAGCTGAAGGAGCAGGGCGCATGGGATGACATCTGGTTCAAGATGGTTCCACGAAAGACCATCAATTACGCTCCCGCCACAACCGATCCCTCCCAGGCGCCAACACAGATCCAGGTGGCGCATCACAACTTTGACATGGTTGGCATCACGTTGCTGCAAAATCCGATCTTGCAGACAGGCTTCCCGGGAACACCCGCAGGGTTTCAGCCTCCCGAGAGCTTCACGAATCAGCTGAAGATCATGGTGCTGCTGAAGGTTTAGCGGGAACGAACTTGCCATGAAGCTGACTGATAGCTACGACGGCAGTGGAGCTCCCTTTGAGGGTGACCAGACTCTTGTGTGGGCCAGTTTGCCCGCCGGGGCCAGGGTGAGTAAGGCCCGGCTCACGCTCACCCCGGCGGCCCCTGACGGCGGCGAACTCTTTCGGGAAGAGATTCGTTTTACCGGCGCCAGCGGGGATTGGGGAGCAACCAAGACGAACGGCCTCGTTAATAGCCAGCCGTACGTTGAAGTCGATTTCCATAAACGGCGCACGCTCGTTGCTGTGATTGGCGCCGATGCCGTCCTGAACAATGCCTCACTCCAGATCGACATGGGTGGAGTCTCGGTCGAGATTAACGACAAAGGAGCCATCAAGACGCCCACCGATGCCAATCCATTTAAATTGCCTGGGGACGGCACATTACCTGGCCTTACGGTTTCAAAGTTCAGGCTGATCGCCGGCGCCGCCGGAAGCAGCGCCGACATCGCCGGAGTGGTAGTCCGTTCCATACCCGCCAACATCAGTGCGCGGCTGGGCAAGATGGCGCCCTTCTGGTCGCGGGTGGGCGACCTCACCGCGCCCGACCAGTCCCCGGATTTTTCCGATCTGCTGCAAGTATTTCTGAACAACGCCGGGATACAGAATGGCTTCTACCGGGTGCCGCTGGTGGTCCACTCTGATGTGGTGGCGCGATTGCAGGCGACCCTGGAAGTTGAGTACCTGCAGCAGGCCAGCGTGTTGCCCGAGGGCGTCAAAGAGGTTGTGCTGCCGTTTGATTTCGGGAGCCTGCCCAAGACCCGTCCGGACGTGCTGCAGGTGAGTTTGCCGCCCAACGCTCGCGTCACGCCCGCAACTTCCGCCAAAGTGCTCGGGGCGTTTCACGAGTCACGGGTGGTCTTCGGGCCGACCGGCGAAGTAACGCCCGCGGGCGCTGTCTCCATCAAGCCCACCGATTCTCAGGCACAGATTTTTGCCTTGGAGGCGGTGGCATCCGCCACCTCTGTAGACATCCTTATTATGGCTGAGCCGCCGGGGGTGCGCCTGGCGGTCGACGTGCGCGCGGACTTTGACGGCAAGCCCGACGCAACCTCCTTCCTGGGCAACCGCGTGGAGTTGACCATCCCCAGCAGGCCCGACAAACAGCCCGCCTGGGTAAACGTGCCGCTCACCGGCGACATCCACTTCCAGGCCAAAGACACGGCCAAGTACTGGCTGGTCCTGCAAACTTTGCAGGGCGAAGCCGCATGGAGCGTGCAACCCGCCTCCGACGGCAAGCCCATCATGCAGCATACGCAGGATGGCGGCCTTTCCTGGCGCGAGACGCCCGCTCCGCCGTCCGCCAGCCCGCCTTCCGGTTTCTTCCGTTTGCGCGAAATCCCTGATGAGTTCCAGATGCCGGTTGATCTGCAGGTTGGCGCGGGAAGAAAGGCGCAGCGGGTGAAGCTCGACCGTTTTCAACCGCTGGGCCGGGTGGATTTCACTCTCGCGATTCCTGAAGTGGCCGCCGGGTTCAATGCGTTTCTTGCTGGCGCTTCTTCGGGTGGATGCGCGGAGGCCGAGCATCTTGTCAACGGAAGTTTCGAGCAGTGGGCGATCGTCGGAAGTGATCCAGGCCAGGCCTCGCTCGTTCAGTCCATGACCTCGTCAATGGAGGTCACGGCAATCGCCGTATCCGGTAATGGCCGGACTGCTTATGCGGTGGTGGCGATCACGGGTGGGGTGACAAAGTTGAAGGCCGGACTGGACATTGTAGATGTTGCCTGCAACAGAATTTTACGATCGATTCCATTGACTCTGTCAGCTCGGCCGGATGCGCTTCTGTTGTACCCCGATAGCACCCGGGCCCTGGTTATCGGTTCCGATGAACTGGAGTTGGTAGACCTTGTCAAAGCTACGTCAATCGGGAAGACAACGATTTCTGCTTCCAGCCTTGCCCTGGCTTTCAGCGCCGATGGCAACCGGTTATTCGTGGCGAAAATGGATAGGACGGCAGGTACTGAGATCTCGGGCACTGTAGTTGATGCGCAGGGCGCCGTGATCCCAGGTGCCAAGGTCACGGCGACCAACGGCGCTACGGGGCAGAGCAAAACAACAATTACGGACTCCACAGGCAACTACATCCTCACCATTCCGACGTCCGGCACATATGACGTGCACGTTGATGCCCAGGGCTTTGCAAGTGCGGAAGGCAAAGACCTAAAGATCAACTTCGGCGATCACAAGAAATTCAATTTCATTCTCGCAGTAGGCGGCCCCAGCCAGATGGTGGAAGTAACCGCTCAGACGGCCCTGTTCAGCATCGATACCATTGATACTGAACCAGCAGTGCTTGCCGGGAATTTGTCCGGCAAGATGTGGACGATGAACATTCTTCTTGATGGACGAGTGACAGCCATGGCCGCCAGCCACAGGACTTTGTATGTTCTGAAAAACGATGCGAGCCAGGCCGGTGCAGTCGTGTTTGTCGATCTCCAGACGGGATCTCTCGACCCCGAGAAAGTGCAGGTTGGCAGGGAAGCAGTTGCCATCGCCCTGACGCCCGACGGCAGCCAAGCCATTGTCGCAAATCGGCTGGGCAACTCTGCGACGTTGATCAACCTGCAGAACAGGACTGCCTCCACACTGGATCTCACGAATAAAGCCCCTTCAGAGTCTGACCCTCAGCCGCTTTCACCCGTGGCGGTCGCCGTTTCTCCCGATGGCCGGCGTGCCTTTGTCGCGGGAAACGTTGAGCCTTTCGAAGCCGGCCCTGAAGTCGCTATAAACGCCACACAGGAGCCTGCCGCAGCAGTCGCCATTATCAACATGATCGGGAAATCTGAGGTGTCGGCTGTGAGTCTCCAGGGACCGCTTTCCTCTCTGGCCATTACACCGCAAGGCGATGAGGTCTATGTGGGCGGCGATGGCCCGCAGCCGATGGTTTACATCCCTCTGGGTGTGCGCATGCCCGCAGACTGGTTTCTCACCTCCGGGACCGTCCAACTCGCATGTCTGCCCGGCTTGACCGCCGCACACATTGTCGCCTTGCTGGGAGATGTCAGTGAAGAAGTCCCCACGCAGCCCAGCGCCATTTCACAGGTTGTGCCCGTATCAGAAGGTTGCACCTATGAATTCAGCTTTGAAGGACTTGCTAATACCCCGCAGGCGGTGGCTGAGATCCTGTGGCGCGGTGAGAGTTGCCAGTCGTTGAGAGAGGATTCAATCGTAATTCCGCAGTTTGATCCTGGCAACAAGACGAGTCCTGAGATGATGTTTCGGAGCACGAGTCAATCATTCAGCGGCGCAGCCGCCACAGGACCAGAGTTTCGACTAATCAAAAAAATGCTCCGGCTGAGTCCTCCCCCAGGTGCGAACGCCGCTGAAGTCCGGTTCCGCGTTTCCGACGGTGCTGCCATCGTGGCCGCGCCTTCGCTGATGAGCACCTCAGAGACAGTGGTAAATGGAGATTTCAAGAGCCTGCAACAGGGAATTGCGGAACAGTGGACGCTTTCACCCGCCGACGCCCGCGGACTCTCAGTTACACCCCAGGATTTGCAAGTGCGGCTCGGCAACAATGGTCCTGCGCCTGTGGACCTGGTGCAGGAGATGCCGGTTCCGACCGGGCAGGGCTTCACGCTGGCCTTTACCGGACGGGCTCTGGCGGCGACCGCCGATGAAAGTCCCAGGTTAGAACTTCACTGGCTCAAAGATGACTCTTCTGAAACGGGAACGCCCGCAAGCCAGGATATTCTCCCGGCCAGCTTTGATTCCCGGCCCCTCGCCGGGAAGGTACCCGATGGCGCCGCAAAGGCGGCACTGCATCTGCACCTGCCTTCGGGGGCCGCTCTTGTTGTGGACCAGATATCTCTTCAAGTGCCGCAGACCACGGCCGTGCCGGTTTCGTTTGTCGCCCAGTCCCCGGGCGAGCTGCGCATCTCCGGCGCGCAGGTCACCTATGACATCGCTCCCGCGGCGCCACCCCCGGTACCCGCGACCGGACTGTGTCCGCCCACACCGCCTTCGGATGCAACAGCTGCAAAGCCTTCCGCAGATTGCTATTGTTCCTGCTGCCAGGGACCGGTCCAGATGGCCAAGCCGTTCCAAGCCAAGACGCCGGCCGGCCGGCCGATGACTGTGGGCGAGTGCCCGGATTGCGGAGAAACAGTGGTGCGCGGCGGCGGAATACCCGCGCCCTCAGCGCTACCCGCGCCCATTCGTGTGGTAACCGTGACGCCGCACCCAACGTCGGTGACACCGCTGCCACCTCTGGCTGCATCCGCCACAACGTTAAAGATCAAGCCTCCTGCTCTCACGGATGTCGAAGGAATTGGCCCGGCGCGCGCGCAACAATTGTCCCAAGTGGGAATCAAGAGTGTGCAGGACCTGGCCGCAGCCGAGCCCGTCCGCGTAGCCGTCGCGCTGCGAGGAGTGACGGTGGAGAGTGCCAGGGTCTTGGTCACCCACGCCCAGAAGCTCCTGTCGGGACTACCACGAAATGGGTCTTGAATTGAAAATGTAAGCATGCTTCAGATGAAGGCGACTTTTGACCGGGCTACGCTCTCCCATGTGTAGGTTCTCATGTTTACTGGAGACGGTACGGGCCATGCCATTCTGATATTGGAACCCAGACGCGACCCTCAGCGGAAAGCTGCCGCAAATCGAGTGGTTCGTACTGATTGGACACCGCCCAGGGTCTTTCGGTGCATATGCTGTGAATCGCACTCGAGGTAGTGGCGACTTTCATCGTCCACGCTGTCGTTCTTCTACAAAGGTTCAGCTACTTTGCGGGAGTCGTGGCGTGGCCATGATCGCTAATGTGATCTAAATCACAGACCCTAGCTTATCTTCAACTTAATGTTAGCAACTGTCGCGCTCGAGGTCTTCAACAAATAGTTAACCCACCGCAGTCAACACAGAAATAATCGATACCAGGCATCTCTGCCATTTGCACGATATGCCTTCTTAACTGAAAGTCCTTCCTCAGGTGTCCTGCAACAACATCACCCTGAGCTCGCAGAAAAACCCACGTCGCTGACGCCCAGCCATGAATTCGGAAAGAGAAACAAGGCGATGGTAAGACGTAAGACAAGCGTGACGGGAACACGCCGGCAACAGCCTTCGATCCGTGAGCGATCTCAAGCTTTGGAGGGAAGAATATGGCTCTTGATGGGATAGTGCAAAACGCAAAGGTCGGAGCACTCGGCTTCGACTCAAATACAGTCATAAGCTCGGCAGTTGCGAGGCAATTCGTTACTAAGGGTTTTACATTTTGTGTGCGCTACGTATCGCGCGGACCTGAACCAGAAAAGGATTTGAGTCCTGCTGAGGCCGAACGCATCCTGAATGCTGGGTTAGCTCTGATGCCCGTGCAGCACGTTCGCAAGCCTGGCTGGTTGCCCAGCGCGGAGCTGGGGACAAAGGATGGGCAGTATGCGGCCAGTAATACAAGGGACGTTGGCTTTCCTAAGGGGGTAAATGTTTGGTGCGATTTGGAAGGCATAGCGCCTGGAACCCCTGCCGACATCGTGGCAGCCTATTGCAACGCATGGTTTGATGCAGTGACCGCCGCGGGATATGTGCCGGGGATTTATGTTGGCTCCCAGTGCATCCTTAATGAACAGCAGCTTTACCAGCTTAAGTTCCAGCATTACTGGAGATCGCAAAGCAACGTCCCAAATTCCGGCAAGCGAGGCTATCAGATGATCCAATTATTCCCTCCGGTCCGAATCAATGGTGTAGACGTTGACATTGACGTTACGCAGGAAGACTACAAAGGAGACGGAACGCAATGGTTCGTTCGTGCGACAGAGCGAGTCGTCCGCAATCTGGAGGCCAACGCTCGGCCAAAGGAGAAAACAGCAGCATCGCGCAGACGCAAACCACAGCACGGCCGCAGAAACCTGCAAATTCACGCATGACACCAGCAAGAAATCAGTTGAGAGCGTCATGCCATCGTTTGTCCGTGCGGTGCAGCCACGCGCAGCCCTGAAAAGGCTGGCGTCGGCGGTTCGATTCCGTCCCTGGCCACCACCATTACAAAGGACTTCCACGATTTCGCCGATTTTCTTCCACCCAAGGTAATCACCGAACTCGCTCCGTCAGCAGGTGAATTCTGTCGCCCAGCAGCTGTCGTTGCTTGTGTCGTAACCTTTCTGCTGTGTCGTGTCACGGCGCCCGCTGACCAGCGCGTCCAGCGCCATGCGTTTCGCTTGCAGCCGGAGATGGGAGTAATGCGCTAGCACCTTGGTTGAGACGTGGCCAGCAATGCTCATAATCGTGGAATCGCTTGTCAGCGATTTCGGCTAGCTCAGTAATGGCATGGTGTCTCAGATCGTGGAACCGAAGACCCGCCAATAAAGCATTGATTTTGAAGAAGGCCAAGCAAATCCCCCAGCAATTTTTGACAAGATTTCACTTCTCGGATGAAATACGGATGGCCAACTGAGGCTCGCGGTAAAAGAGCTGCTCACCTTAACGATTCACCGGAAGATGCTGTTCTTCGATTTGACTGAGAGGAGGATAGCAATAAGCCAAGAGGGTTGTGATTAAAACACAAATGCCTGCTCCCCAGAATATCAGGCCAATCCCCCTGCCTGGACCTGTTCCTAACAACGGAATCAAGACTGTGTATAAATGGCTGCCGGGGCGCACAAGCGGAAGGAACACACGGTCAGCTAAAGGTCCCGCAATGCTATATGCAAGAGGCAATGTAGACCAGGCAATCATTCTCCTGACTGCAAATACGCGTCCTTGGACTTCGGGTCCAACATTACGTTGCCAGATAGCCTGCGAGCAACTCAGGATTATAGGCAGACAGAAAGAGAATAAGAAGACCATAGATGCTACAAGCACAGGATAGGGGCGGGATCCGGCAACAATGATGGCCATACCCAGCACCAACTCCGGCACGAGCACCCCCTGGATGAGCTTTTTGGGGCCGCCCCACACACTCATCAAGAGGCTGCCGACAAGCATGCCTAGTCCCGCAAATGAGAGTACTCCCCCTAGAACTTGAACAGAAGCGAAGGCGAGCACCATTGGGGTGCTCAATATGATGATTATTCCCGTTAAAAAATTCGTGATTGCAAAGAAAATCAGAAGCGCCATAAAGGGTGGCCGTTGCCGAATGTATTTCCATCCAAATAGCAGCCGGGAAGTCCAACTTACCGTTGGATTTAGAACATTTGCATCAGGAACAAAAGGCGGAGTTACCGCAAGGCCCAGCATAATGACCGCAAATGAAAAACTTGCAACATCAATAAAAATCACTCCCCAGATTTTTACGACTGCTATCAGTACGCCAGCCAGCGCCGGGGCCATGGTCTGGGCGAGAGCTTCGCTGAATTGCATCATTCCACTGACGCGGGCAAGATGCTGCCGGGGAACGATCACGGTAACCAGGGCGGAATAAGCAGGCCATTGAAAAGCAGCGCAAATGGATTTAATTGCTGCAACGGCATAAATTTCCCACAATGCGAGGTGACCCCATTTCAATAACAGAGCAATCATAAGCGTGCTGAGACCTGACCCGGCGTCGCTTAAAATCATGATCCAACGACGGTTGTGACGGTCTATAAGGATTCCCGCCAAAGGGAAAATCAGTATTGCAGGCAACGCAGCAAAAACTTCGGTCAAGGCAAACTTGGTAGCGGATCCGGTCATTTGGTAAACCCAGACTCCCAGAGCAAATCTGGTAAGGCCAGTACCTGTGACAGAAATCAATTGTCCAAACCAAATGATAAAGAAGCTTTTTATGCTTGCCGCTTGAGGTTTGGCATTGTGCGTGACTGAAATAGCGTCGGACATGAACTTTTCCGATAAGAGAAGACCAGATTTGGCTCGCAAGATGAATGTGCAGTTTGCTTTCGATCACATCGCGACAGATTCGCCCTGAGGCCTTTGAGTCGTAATTTTTGCATGCAGTACATGCGTGGTGAACGGTATGCCTGATGGACCTTCCAGTTCCTGAAGCGCGTCCCGTATTTCCTTCTCGCATCCCGACCGTTCCGCTTGAGATAAGCAATCCAGTTGTCCGGCGATCCTCACCCACCATCGCCAATGGCCAGCAAGGGTGTCATAGTAGGTTCTGTAGATTTCTTGTATATGAATGGTTTTGCCGGGCAACGCGTTCTTAAACAAGTCCATTGCTGCACTCGCCGTAAACTGTTGTCTTAATCGTGCGGAAGCGAACAGCTGGGCAGCTCCCATATATTTAAAGAAGATTGGAGTTGTTTTGTGAATGAACTCCCGCCCGTTCCAGCGTCCCACAAAAAAAATGTCGCCTGAAGCATCTGCAGACAATACTCTGCTTATTTCGCGAACTGCTAATTCTGCGTTTGTAACCCAATGGAATGCCAGAATGCTATACAAGTAGTCCACTGAGCTATCTTCGAGGGGAAGCGACTCGAAACGGCCGCCGCTGACCATGATATTAGGGCAATGGACCGTCAATTTGCTACACAGAGCGCGCATATTCTCTGCAGGCTCGATGCCGATCAGCCGGGTTGTACTCTTGAAAAGTTCCGCTAAATATAACAGCGTTGTGCCTGGACCACAGCCGACGTCCACGACTAAGCGGTGATTTAGGTTAATCCTGAGATTAGGCCAGAGATCCCTTGACAGGGCACCCCAGCAGGACTCGGTGTTGTTTACACCGGCATACTCAACGGCATTCCGGGAATACGACGCAATGATCCGATCGCTATTGTTCATAAGGTAATCGCAAAAGTGATATCCGCGGAAGCGCCTGGTGATATGCCGGCCCTTCGGGATTCCCTGTCAGTTAACCCTGGAAGTCGCCGATGAATCCTCTTCCAGAACGGCAGTTTCCTTGTTCATCTGTTCTGCCAAACTCCTGGGGCGCATATCTGTCCAGTTCTTTTCGATGTAGTCAAGGCACTCATTCCGCTTTCCGCGCGGGCCAACCGATTTCCAGCCTTCTGGGATGTCGCGAAATGTGGGCCATAGCGAATACTGCATTTCTTCGTTCACCAGCACGATAAACTCACCGTTCTCGTCGTCAAATGGATTTGCCATTGCTGCTCCTTTTTAATCGAAATGATTTTTAGTGGATGCATTCGGCGCGCAGAATGTGTTGATAATCTGAAAGCCTGGTAGATAAGTCGTGGGAAGAGATGGTTTAAGCCTCTAACCTTGCCAATTCAGCATAGTCGATCTTGCCATTCACGGTTCGTGGAAGGCTGCTCAATACACATACGCGCAGCGGAACCGCAGCCACGCTGAGTTGCCGTCGGATTTTCCATATCAAATCATCGCCGCTCAGCTTTGCCGATGCGGCATCACTTGCGACCGCAGCCCGGACCTCGGCAAAACCGTTGCGATCATTATCTATCCATACCGCAGCCGCCGCGACTCCTGCACAGTTGGCGAGTGCTGCTTCGATTTCATCCAACTCAATACGGAAACCTCGTACCTTAACCTGGCGATCGAAGCGCCCGTGGAAGAACATAGGTTGGCCTTCTGCCATTGAGACAAGATCCCCGGTCCGAAAAAGTCTCTCGGCTTGCCCCTGGATCATTCGAGTCACAAATTTCTTTTCATTCAATTCAGGTTTGTTCAGGTAACCGGTCATCACGGAAGCTCCTCCGACCAGCAACTCTCCAGTTTCACCTGCGGCAACTCGATTACCGTTTTCATTGACTACTTCGATCAATGAATATGGGCATGGTATTCCAATCGGGCAAAACTGGTCAGATGCCAAGTCCGGGGGGGATAAGTGATGGTATGTGCAAACATTGGTTTCAGTGGGCCCAAAAAGATTGGTCAGCCGCACTTTTGGCAATGTCCGGGCAAGCTGCTGCAACTGGGTTGGAGGAAAGCGCTCCCCGGCAAATATCACCTCACGCAGTGCCAGATCTCTTTGGCCAAGATCCCCGCGTTCCAGAAGTTGTATTAGAGCAAATGGCACCGAATACCATATTGAAATTCTTTCGTTCTTTATGATGGAGGCGACCTGCAGCGGGAATATCGCAACATCATCCGGGATCAACACGACGCATGCCCCCGTCATGGCCGCGGCAAACAAGTCAAATATTGTGAGGTCAAAATGCAGAGGTGCGTGGCAGCTTAGGCGATCGCTGCTCGATATATTGAACTCAGTTACCGCCCAGGACACGAACGCCAATGCACTGGCATTCGTGTGTTGAACACCTTTGGGAATTCCGGTAGATCCTGACGTGTACAGAATGTAAGCCAGGCTGGGCTCCATCGACGCTGTGTTGCGAACGCCGGAAGGGCCCGCGAAATACAAGAGATCACCGCTGCTTGATACTTCCTCGAAGTGATAACCCAAGCCACCTGCCGCAACGTCCTGGATCTTCTTTTCCAGTACAGGGTCAACGATCAAGGCTTCCAGGCCGGCGTCCTGTAGGACTGCTGCCAGCTTGTCCGGTCCCATTTTGGTATCAATGGGCACGTAGGCGCATCCGGCTTTAAGGACGCCGTAAATGGCCGCAACAGTGGGAATGCTCTTTTTTCTGAAAATCCCAACCTTCGATCCCGGACGTAACTTCATTCGTTCCACGGCAGCCGCAATCTCGTCGGACTTGGCATCCAGCTCGGTATAGGAAATGGCTATATTTCCCTCGACCAGTGCGGGACAATTGCCAAACGCCCCAACCGTGTGGCGAAAGATGCGGATTAGAGATTCAGACATTGTGGACTCCCGCATAACTGGCGATCAAATTGCGCAAAATATCTGAAGTTCCTGAGTAGAACAGGCTGCCGATTGCATCCCGCACATTTTTACCAGAGGAATCGCCCAGCAAGTAGCCGGCGGCTCCCTTGTTGCGAGCGGCATCCAGACTCGAAGCAAAATAGAATTCACTTAAGGCCAGTTTTGCCAAGGGCGAGTAGCACCTGATTGGCCGTCCCGCATCGCTCAAGGCCGCAACGTAATAGATCATCAACTTGCTTAATTCAAACCTCAGAGCCATGTCCGCAATTCGGTTGGACACGGACTGGAAACTGCCGATCGTGCGGCCGCGCTGTTTTCTGGCATTGACGTGAGCGACAGAGAGCTCGAGTTCTCGACGCATCATCCCGACAGCGGGAGCCATGATGAATGCGCGTTCGAGATCGAGCGCGGCGGAAAATATTGAAGCCCCGCCTCCTTCTTCCCCCAACCGGCATTCCGTTGCGAGGAAGCAATCCTCAAACAAAATCTCGCCGAATTGGGCCGATTCCAATCCCATTTTCGGGATATTCCCGCTCCGGGAAACTCCATCTCCGTTCAGATCCACCAGAAAAGAGCTTAGGCCCCAGTTCTTCCGCTCACGATCTGTTACTGCAAGCACCAGAGCGGTATCGGCGAAGGGCGCATTTGTGATATACCGCTTGACTCCGTTCAGACGATAGCCTCCTTCGCAACGGCGAGCTGTTGTCTGCAGATCAAAAATGTCAGAACCTGCTTCCGGTTCCGTGGCCGCATGCGCCGCGCGCTTTTCGCCGCGTACCATTGGTGAAAGGAAAGCGCATTTCTGCTCTTCTGTTCCGAAAGCAAGAATGAGATGCTGCACGCTCAGAATCTGGGCTGCCATCGCGAATAAAATCGCGGCATCGCCACCGCCATAAGCGAGCCCATCGAGAGTAGCCACTAGG
The DNA here is from genome assembly GCA_035712365.1 of Terriglobia bacterium. Taxonomy (NCBI): domain Bacteria; kingdom Pseudomonadati; phylum Acidobacteriota; class Terriglobia; species Terriglobia bacterium. Next base: position 5,755 of record DASTAW010000053.1, on the reverse strand, counting down.
GATGATATGGGCCGGCCTTCACCTCCAACGGAGACGGGCATAGTCTTCCCGAGAACACCAGAAGCTATGTAGCTACTCCAGGATGACTTGTCACTCAACGAGCGGCAATAACTCGCGCCTTCTGCAATACAATCCTCGATGCCGGCAAGAAAATCTGTCATGGCAGTATCGTTGTCCTCATATGTAATGTTTCTTTGGTAATCGAGCTCGCGGCGCATGAGAACCGCGCGCATTTCGGGTGGAATACGGGTTCTTTAGAGATCGGCGAGGATGAGGGAGTAAGGGAATAGAGGGCTCTTACTCCAGAAGCCGTTCTATCTCTTTTCGCACCGCAGCCATATAGCTTTCGTCATAGTGAAACGGATATTGTCCGATATAATGCGATGGATCAGCACGTTCTCCGCCGCAGTCAATGATGCCAACGCCCGGAAAGGATCTTGACGCCTCGCGATAAAGTTGCTCGCCGTAACTGGAGTAAAAGCCCGCATTGGCCGCCAGTTCAGGGTCGTCGAACACTATACCATCGTTGAAGCGCGGCTTCGGAACATGGAAGATAACGCGCAACACGGGGTTTAATTCGTAAAGCGCCCCGAGCATTTTTTGAAGCGCGCTCAATGAAAGCTGCAGGGGAAACTCCCAGAGTCTCTTCTGCTCATACTTTTTCTGTAGCACAACGTAACGTCGCCAATCATTGGACCTGAGAAAGCACCGCTCATCGGGTTGAACAACAACATAGGGAAATCCGAATGCAGAGACAAAATCGAGAATAAGGGCATCGCTCATTTTGATCACCTCGATCAGTCGTTGGAGTTGCCGCTTTTCCAATTCATCGGCAACCATGCCCAGTTCCCAGCAGCGCTTCGGTGCATCCTTGGCTTCGCTTGCGTACGTAAACTCGGAAGGATCAAGTTTTCCGGTGGCCATGCTGAGCAAGGAAGTCCGCCCCTGATACCACAGCAATCGCAGCCTGGAGCCTTGTATGTCTTCGAGGTTTTTGGTTCGTAAAGCGTCCGCGCTACAGCACGATCCTAAAACCACTATATATTTGTGTCGAGGAGTGTCTACCATAATCCACACTGCAGGCTTAGGGTTAGATGAATGGAACGCATATGCGCAGATTTGAGGCGGTTCTTCACCTGCTCCATCGTTGCCAAGTTCGCGTAATGGCCTTCTTTCGGCAGGGTGCTTTTTCGCTGAATTAAATTTAAGCTTTGTAGGTTGTGGAAACACAATCGTATCTAATTTGAGCTGTATTCCCAAAAACCGTTTTAGTTGCTTAGGTTTTCTATGAGCTTTCGAATGGTGGCCAGACTCCTGAAATTGGCGGGCGTAATTTCTTTTTCAGGCACTACCAGTCGGTATCGGCGCTCTAAGAATGCAACCAGTTTCATCAGGCTTAGCGAATCCAACAGTCCTTGGTCAAGTAACGAGGTGTCCTCGGTTATTTCCGAAGCTAGATGTGGAGCGTGGGTCTGAATGAACTCGGTGAGCGGGTCAGAATGCATGCTTTCATTGGCCATGGATAATTCCTTTCCATAAAAATTCGGGTTGAAGTTGTAGATTTGGTTGCAGTTGCCGCTACGGGCATCATGGACGGCCTGGGTGAACAGCCTGCATAGGCCTATGGTAACTCTTTTATTCAGGGAGCCGCCGTCTGAACACTCCTGTAATGCACGCGATCAAAACATTAGCTCACGGGCAAATATCACCCATTCCGCTACTTTAATGCGCTGAAAGGCGAGGATTACCATCCCCGATGCGGGCTACTAAGATCGACAACAGTAGAAACACATGGGATCAATCCCCGCGCAGTGTGACAGCTGGATTGATACGTCCTGCCTTGAGGGCAGGTCCGAGTCCAGCAACCAGGGATGTTACGAAAAGCAGAAATGGCGCTATTGCCAGGGCGATTGCGTCGGCGCTTCCCACTCCATACAGCATATTTTGGAGAGCGCGTCCGGTCGGCCATGTTGCAATCAATCCAAGTACTGAACCTAATACCCATAAGCGGACCGCATGGCCAAGCACCAGACGTCGCACAGCGGCGGGTTGTGCTCCGAGTGCCGTCCGGATCGCGAACTCGCGTAACCGCAGTCCTGCTCCGTAGGACACAACACCATACAAACCGAGGCATGCTAACAAGAGTGATGACGCGCCAAACAACATCACCAATCCAGTCAGCAGATTGCGCGATTGGAAGCTGCCTTCGATCCGATCCTTCATGGTACGGATGTCGTACACAGGTTGTTCCGGGTTTTCATTGTGGATTTGCGTTACAACCGGGCCTGCCAAAGAAGCTGGATTGCCAGCCGTTCTTATTACGAGAACTCCGCGGTCCTGAGTCTGTTGGGCCTCTGGCCAATAAACTTGAGAGCGCGGATCGCTCTCAAGGCTTTCGCTTCTGACATGGCCTACAACACCAACAATTTCTACCCAGGGGGTGGCGGCCGTGACAACTCCAAACCGCAATCGTTTGCCTAATGGGCTGCCATTACCAAATGCCATCCTGGCGATCTGTGCATCAATAATGCAAACCTTCGCCGTATTGTCCTTGTCCTCTACGGAGAAGTCCCGGCCCTGAAGCAGCGGGATCCCCATTACCCCAAAATAGCCTGGAGTAACAGAACGGCTATCAGCGCCGATCCAATCCTTGTCCGACCTGCCTTCGATAAACACAGGGCCTGATAGACGGCCCTCACTGAAGGGCAACAGGTTGATCAATCCCGCGTCTACCACGCCTGGAAGGGCTTTCATTCTGGCAATGAGGCGACGGTAGTATTCCGAGACCTGCTGATCAGTGGAATATTTGACTCGGGGTACGGACAATTGCATCGTCAACACATCCTGAGCCGAAAATCCGGGATTGACTTTCGTCACCGAGACGAAACTTCTGACCAGCAATCCGCCGGCGAACACCAACACCAGGGTCACCGCGATCTGCAATACCACGAAAGCGTTTCGGGTCTTGGAGCCGCCTATGACGGTACGTGATTCCAATTGCATAGTGCCTGCGAGCTGCACGCGGGAAACCAAACGGGCTGGGAGTATTCCAGCCAGCAACACAACGAATACGCTGAGAAGCAGGGCGGTAACCAGCACCGGCCAATGCAATCCAATCGATTCCAGCCCTGGCAACTGGGCTGGCAGCCAGCGCACCAGGATTTTGAGAAAGCACCACGAAAGGAATATTCCGCCAATGCACCCGGCCAGACTCAAGGGAAGCACCTCGGCAAGCGCCTGGTTGCGCAATCGTCCAGAGCTTGCCCCGAGAGCGGAGCGGATGGCGAACTCATGAGTCCGGGCGTTTGCCCGAAGGACCAGCAAGCCGGCAAGATTGATGCAACCGATCAATAGCAGTGAACTCACGGCCGCAAGAAGCGTGTACAGGGTTGTCCGAAACTGTCCGACGGCGCTATCCAGCAGCGATTCCACAAGAACTCCAAGATCAGCATTGGTTTTGGGATATTGGCGGCCCAGGCCCTGCATGATCAATGACAGTTCCTGCTGCGCTTGCCGCAGCGAAATGCCTGGTTTCAGCCGTCCAATTGCTCTGTAATTGAAGCCCCATCTGGCCCGGATTTCGTCCGGTGGAATGAAAAGAGGGACCCAGACTTCGGAGTCCCTGGTGGGATACCGAAATTCCGGCGACATGATTCCGACGATTTGAAACGTTTCTCCATTCAGTTGAATGCTCTTACCCAAGGCGCCCGCATCCCGCGCGAAGTGCCGCGCCCAAAATCCATCGCTGACCAGGACAAGCCTGGAGTTTGCTTCTGTCTCTTCGCGGGTGAAGGTGCGGCCAAGCAATGGCTGCATGCGCAAAACTTGAGGCAGATTCCATGAGATTCGCGCCCCCTGAACGACCTCCGGCTCGCCATTTCCGGTAAGGTTAAAGTTGGGAACTACTCTAACCAGTGCGATGTCGTCAAAGACCTTGGATTGTGACCGCAGGTCTGTCCAGTCGGCTGCGCCTACGGCGAATCGTGCCACGTTCGCTCTCGCCGCCGCCGAACTCGTAGTCCAGATCGCCACCAGGCGGTCTGGCTCAGGGAACGGCAACGCATGCAACAGGATGCTGTACATTAAACTGAGGATCGCCGTGGTGAGTCCGATGCCCAGCGCAAAGGTTGCGCACATGATCACCGTCCAGCGTGGCGATTTCCATAGTATTCGCAGCCCATGGCGCATGTCATCGACGAGTTGTTTCAAGCTTCCCCCTGATCTTCTTTCTGGATCTGCCGGAGCCGCCGAAACATCAATACGGGGTTCTGATTCTCAGTTTCACCGTAATCCATTGCGCTCTCTCGCTCGGCAAAAGCGCCCCAGCATCAAGTTAGATTTTATTACAGGGGTCTACTAAAATCATTTCAGCCCGACTCCACAGTTCATGGATGGCTAAGCCTGTTTCCGCATGGTAACCGTCTTAATCCAGGGTAGTTTGGCTGGCAACCGCGGCGCCTGGGACCGTGTCATCGCAGCTCTGTTTGCAAGCCAGCCTGTCAAGTTCCTGGGAAAGCAACCGGCCGATTTCTGCCATGGGTCTGGGCCGCAACATATCATGATGGCTGCAGCCAATAGAGAACACCTTGAGGCTTCCAGAGATGTATGGCTTCCAGGCATTCGCGATTGCATACTTATCGTGATCATTCGCGGCAATAAACAACAAGGCATCTCCCGCGTACCGCTGCGGTTCAAACTCTCGACGAAGCTTCACATTATTTTGAATGATTTTTAACACGCGCGTGCGGTGCGCTTCGTCGATCATTTCTGCAAGATCCCCATTATCTCCGAATCGAAAATCGGGATATACGCCGTTAGGATCCTCCACCTGTTCGTCAGGTCCGGCAGGAACCGCATCCAGAAGAGCGAGCATCTCCACTTCGCCACCTTGCTGCTGGGCCAGAGAGGCGATAGCTTGTGCCACAAGACCGCCAAAAGACCATCCCAGAAGACGATATGGGCCTTGAGGCTGTATTGCTTTGATCTGAGCCAGGTAGTCGCTTGCCATTTCGACTATTGAATTCGCGAGCTCTGCCGGATGACTGAGCCCGCGAGCTTGCACGCCATATATCGGGTGCTCCTCAAGGTACGGCATCAGCACGCTGTAAGCGGAACTCAGGCCTGCTGCGGCATGGATGCAGAAAACAGCTGAACCATCCCCCCCGGGCTTAATGGGAAGAATCATCTCAAAAATATCCGCGCAATTTTGCCCCGCGAGGAAGGCAGTCAGGCCAGCCGCGGTAGGCGCCTCAAAAAGTGCCCGGATGTTCAACTGCTTGCCCAACATCGCGCGAATGCGGCCAACCAGTCTCATCGCTGTAAGGGAATGACCGCCCAGCATAAAGAAATTATCGTCCATACCCACTCTCTCCAGCCCCAGCACCTCGGCAAACAGCTTGCATAACGTTTCCTGCTGCGATGTGCGTGGAGCACGATACTGTAATGCAGTCCTGAACTCGGGCGCCGGTAACGCCTCGCGATCGATTTTGCCATTGGGGAGGACAGGCCACGCCGGCAGCACCTGGAGCGCTGCCGGAACCATGTACGCGGGAAGGGCGTCCTGTAATTGCCGGTACAACACATTCGCGTCAACCATTTGCCTGGGTTCGGCAATGACATAGCCCAGCAGGCGTTTGGCTCCGTCCTCACCGTCGACGGTCACGACCGCGTCCTGCACTCCAGGCTGACGGCGCAGCGCCGTCTCTATCTCTCCCAGTTCGATCCGAAAGCCCCGTATCTTGACCTGAGAATCACT
>DASTAW010000052.1 GCA_035712365.1 Terriglobia bacterium | reverse complement strand
CCGAATAGATGAGTGAGCTTTGGCTCATTGAGAATTGAATGGGCATACGGCGCATCGGCGTCGAGGGGCAAGTGTGGCTGCGCTCGCATCCCCCCACTCTCGGGTAAGGGGGGCTGCTCGCTCCGCCCCACAAAACAAAGCCCACCACGATTTTGCCCTTGACTCCGCCGCCCCCTTCATAGATGCGCCACCCGCCAATTCCGCGCGGCGACCCCGGCCTGTTGCCCGCTTTCCTAATTAGCAATTTGGAATTGTTTCCAGAAACTATTTGCGGTAGACTCTGCCGGATAAATTTTTGCGGCGAATGGCGGCCGCACGGTAGCGCAGGCCCTTGCGGCCTGCGGTTCTTGTGTTCAAAGCAGGGTAACGCAGACCGTCCCGCCTTGCGGGATCTGCGGATTTTATCCTCGTTCGATCAAACAACCGCGGACCTCAAAAACGGAGGTCCTCGCTACCACGCTCTGTTGCACCGCCGCCCTCGCCGCCTGGACGGCCAGAGACATTGAGCCGTAGGGGAACGATCCACGACATGCGACCTGTTCAACTGCTGAAACCCCCGGCCCAACAAAAACAAGCTGACGACGGGAAGCTCCAACCTGCTCTCGACCTCAACCGCTCCCGCCGCTCCAATTCCCGTCAGCTTGATTACCAGGCGCGCATCGCCGCAGGCGGCGCGACAGTTCGGCCAAGACCCGGAGGGCCGAAAGAAATGGCCCTGGCGATAAATTCTTTCGCTCCTTCCGGGGCTGGGTGGTGTTAGGATGGCACGTTTTCGCATGGCTTACGCCAATGGGCTAAAGCCTTGCGCCCCCGATGGGGGCTGACCACCAGAGGATTTCAAATTGCAGATTTAAGATTGCAGAATGAGAAAGCCGCGCGGCGAGACCGCAGACGCCGCCGTAGGGGAGGGCTCTGCCCTCCCGGTTAGCGTCATATCACGGGAGCCCGGAGGGCTCCCCTACACTGTTCGATTCAAGGCCCGGAATGCCGAAAGACTTTAGCCCATCCCGCCTTGCGGGATGGGACCCGGCGCTACAAAGGGGTCTCCGCACCCGTTTGCCGCACACATCGCAAACACCGCGACGTATGCGCCACCCGCGGGGCTGGCGTCTGGGACGTTTTCGCGAGGCCGCATACCTCACGCACCGCCGCGGATGCGCGACCCGGTATTCCCATTCAGAAAGGCCAGAGCCGCAGTGAGGCTGACAAATTGCTACGGCCTCACTGCGGCCCGTTGGCGACCCGCCGCCTCCGACAAAATCGGCCTACGAAGAAGGCAAGAGATAGAAGCGAAGCTGGAGCAGCTTCAGGCCGGAGTTCGTGTATTGCCAGAAGTAGTCCTGAAGCAGGGGAGAGAAGATTTCATACGACGTCGTCGCGGTCACGATGGTGGTGAGAAGCGAAGTGACGTCAATGAAAGAGGATTTCCCTTTGGAGCGCAGGAACACGTGGTTGTTCAGGCTGCAAACCAGCGTTCCAGTGCTGTCATAAGCGCAAGTGGTGACGTCGGCGCTGCCGTAAGGGGTGCCAAGGGCCCTGGCGTAGATGGAGTAGGCAGCAGTATCAACCGTGGGGTCACACGGATTAACCACGTCGCCGTTGGTCAACGTATCGCAGGGAAGCTGAAAAACCGCTCCTGGCTGGTTGCCGGCCTGGCCGGTCACCTGGATGGGATTTCCAGCGCAGTCGGTGGCCTGGTCAAATCCGTTTCCGTCACAGACCTGGAAGGGTCCCGGGGTCAGCCAGATGTTGGTGGTCACCGTCTGCTTCTTGCCCAGGGCCACGAAGATGGTGTGGCGGTTGGAGTTGGTCATTGTCGCATCTTTCGGATTGGACACGCCAATGATGTTGAGGTCGTAGTGGGGTCCGTTGGGCGCTTGGTTGCCAGTACCAGCCGGAACCACCAGGGGAAGCACGAACAAAACTGCAGCAGCAAACAACACTCCGAAAACCACTTTTTTCATTTGGGGCCTCCTGCCGGGTCCGTGCTCCCCGGAACCGTGGGATTGAATGAGGATTGCATAATAGAGTGGCGGACTTTCGTAGCGCTGGTCCACCCAAGCGGAACCGGCCCTGAAAATTGCCGCCGGGACGGCGGCGCTACAAACGGTCTTGTCACCATATTTTGTGATCCTCAGTAATTTATCGGGTCAATTCAACGCCTCGGCCTAAAACCAGGCGAGGCTCATCCCCGTTCGCTTGCGATTCGCACAGCGCGTGTTCTCCCTGCACGACGGGAGGTCCCTCTCCCCCAATGCGATTGAAAAAGTCGGTAACGTTCCTGCAGCCTGAAAGATTACAAAGAAGGCTGCCTCGTAGAAGCACGAAGCAGAACTTCGCAGCGCAGGCAATCTACCAAGCGTGTTTTGAAAAGTCAAGTCATCAAATGGTTAATAGGCACCCGGCAACGGTAGAGACATCATTCCCAAGGCGTCCGTTTTGCGCGCGCACAGCTAAGATATTGATTTTAAGGGTCCGATCGGCGCGGAGCAGGGTTGCGGCTTGCGGTTAGTAATCCCAGCCCGGAAAGGCCGAATCCAACCAAAATCCGCAGAGTCTCAAAAAAACGAGACTCTTCGCTACCCGCTTCACATGCGGCCCGTGGCCAGATGCTGAATGTTTTTCCGCTCTCCCCGGGCGTGTTCCGTGAGGTAGACACCGCACAGAATCAACGTTCCGCCGAGCACGACCTTTAAGGAAACTTTCTCGGCCAAGAGCCATATGCCCAACAAGGCAGCCATCACCGGCTGAAGGTACGCAAACGCGGCGACATTTGAAGCGGACAACTTCTCTAAGGCGAAGGCGTAAATGAGATACGCCACGAGAGAACCAAAGAGCACCATATAGGCCAGTCCCCACCAAGCATGTGACGATACCTGGTCCCACCGGACCTTGGCCACGGATGCGGCACAAAAAGGAACCAGCAGAATCGCTCCCAGGCTGAACACGAGGGTATTGAGTGTCAGCGGATCATAGCAATCCGCAACTTCCTTCGTCAAAATGGTGTAATAGGCGAAGACGGCGTCAGCGGCAATCAAGATTAAATCCCCTACCCAATGTGCGCCGCTTCCCTGCGCAGGCTTCTCAATCAACAACAGGGCCACCCCCACAAATGAAATCACCATGCCGAGGACCTTCCTGGACGTGAGCGCTTCCATCCCCATCGAGGCAGAAAGTAACAGCACCATGATCGGCCCAATAGCCTGAATGAGGCCCGTATGGGTCACGGAGGTCCTTGCGAGGCCGCCGATATAACAAATCTGATTCAAGGTAATGCCCGTGAACGCCATTAAGCCCAGGATCAGCCACTGGCGCCGCTTCAACCGCACGTTGGGAACGCCTCGCCAGGCAATATACAGCAACACGTAGAGAATCGCGGCCGCGGCCATTCGCAGTTGGGCAAGAGCCAATGCGTTGAAGCCCGCGAGCGCTACCTTGCCGGCGACAATATTGCTTGCCCAGAAGAAGGTGGTCAGCAGCATCAGACCATTGGCCGACCCGCCGCCGTGTCTGGCCGCACGGGACTGTGTGGATTGGCCTCCCCCAGCAGCCATTTTTCTGTTTCTCCTTGTCCCATGCGCCCTCTCGCAAATGTCCAGCGGAGGAGCTGTGTGGAGACGGGCGTAAGGCCCCAGGTTCATGCGGCCAGCATCGCGATCCGTAATTCAGCCAGACTGGCGCATCCGCCGCTCCAGAGCATGTCCCGCCTTCAGTTGAAATCTGAAAGAAGGAGTAGCGGCTCTCGATGCGAACCTTGTTAAGGTGCGAGTTTGGCAAAAACTTTTTTGAAACGAGAGCCCTTATGCAGAAGGGATATCAGAGCAAGGGAAGGAAGTCCAGTGGTTTTAGGAGTCAGTGCCGGAAGTTCGAAGTGTTGGGCAGGCGGGCGGCGGCGATGCGGTTGCCGCTACCCTCTCTCAATCTTCAAAGCGAACTGGCGGGCATGAAGCGCACCAGGCTGATACAACCTGATGGGCCCTGGTTGTGCGAGCTTCGCACCCGAATGGGATTTGAAATTCCAGATTTGAGGTTTCAGACGGGAAGCGCTCATGGGATTTGAGATTTAGGTGAATAGCGTCTCCTGACTTCGCGAGAACGCAGAGGCTACCAAGCGAGCATCTGCGCCACCCGCCGCAGGCGATTTGAAATTTCAGATTTGAGATGCAGAGGGGAGCCACGGACCTCAGCGGCGGAGGCCCTCGCTATCAAATCGCTAACGGGAGAAGTGCGGCACGTGATAGGGCAGGATTTTTGCCAGGGAGTTTGCCTCCTCGATATCAACCGGAGTGGCTGACTTGGCATCGAGACCCAGACACTGGAGAGGAATTTTCCCTTCGAGGAAGCGGCCCTTGACGTCAATCAAGTGCGGGTATGACGGGCCGGTGCTGATGTTGAAAATATCGGAATTATCGCCGCGTCCCAGGTTCATTGCGTACTGGACGAAATATCGGTTGCTGGTGGCGCGGCCGTCGTGGCCGAAAGTGGCGCGAGTCTGGATGACGCCTGCGAGTTGAAATCTGAAAACCGGCCTGCGCCCGCCTGGATTGCCGGCAACGATGATTCGCATCACCGGCGGCATGGGAGGGCCGGATTTCCCGGCCTTGACCATCGCCGAGTCCAATTCCGAATTCGGCGGCGGAAGCGATGCTGTGTGTTCGAAGCGGACGTAAAGATACGATTCGTCGCGGGCCGCTTGCAATCTCCAATCAATCTGGTTTGGCTTAAACCATCTGGTGTTCGCGCTGGAATACGGGACACGCTCCCACGGTAACCCGGCGCGAGCAAAAGCTCCGTCGGCTGGCGGCAGCATCGCATACAGCGCCGCAGGGTCCACCGGCTGTTCGCTCCAGACCTCCTCCGCCACCTTCCAGGAGCCGTCCTCGCGAACAAACCGTACCCGGTCGTATTGAACGCTGCCGTGGCTCACACCAGTGATCTTGCCGATCAGGGCAGCGTGGTCGTTCCTGGCCGCCACTTCCAGCGCTTCGTAATGAATTGCAGGATTGCGGACCGGAGCGTAGTTGCTTCTGGCCGCCGCCACCCTGGCGCGTGTCGCGCGGTCATACAGATTGATTCCCAGGTCCGGATCGCCCTCGCGGACAGCCTTTTCCATCTGCTTGAATACGGCCCGTACCTCTTGTTCTGATTCTTGGTCAGGGCCGCTCGCGATCTTCGGCGAGGATTGCGAATAGGAGCGAGCCAGGAGGGCGCCTCCGGTTATCATCATGCAGGATAAAACGACGGCTATGCGGCTCTTCATAAGTGCGCTCTCCGCTGCACCCGCATCTCTCTACCGCCGTGCATCCGGGAGAGGAGCACGGGTGGCTCACGATATGTTATAGGGCCGGGCCACAAATAGGCAAGATCCCGGGTGGCGCGTCGCACAGTTGTGGCAACCACTCCAGCGATGACGGGAGACGGCTGACCCACGGCGAATTGGCTTCGGCTGACGGCGCGCCCGCAGGCGATTTGAAATTTCAGATTTAAGATTGCAGAGGGGAGCCACGGACCTCACCGGGCGGAGGTCCTCGCTACCCGCTTTCGAGAGGCTGGAGGCGGATGCCTGCAGGTTTCCTTATCGACATCCGCCCCCTCCCCGACTCGCGCGTTCGCGCCAGGCAGCGGGCGAGGGCGCGCTCCAGGCGCGCCGCCGCGCGGTCGATTGCCGCGTAAAGGTCCGCGTCCACGGCCTGCAACGAGACCGCCTGCGAGGGCAGCACGCTGGCGGTGATCTGGCAGCGCTTGTCCGCCCCTCCCCGCGGGCCGTTGAGGTCGGACAACCGGACCATCACGCGGCCAATGTCTTTCGAGAACCTTCGCAGCGCAAAGCCCAGGCGGCGCTCTGCGTAGCGCTGCAAGGCCTCGGAAATGCTGAAGTCCTGGCTGCGAATTTCGATGTTCATCGCTTCCTCCATAAGCTTTCGGGGGCGCCGCCCCCGGCCACTGTCGCGACCGCCACCGCCAACTTCAATGTGCGGGAGGCGAGGAGGAGCGCGCCAGGACCTTACGTTTGTATTTCCCGGCTTCGCGGACCGGTTTGCAAACCCTTGACTCGACCCTCCGGCCCACTTCTCGCTCCTCCAACCTTATAATCACCCTTGGCCCATAATTAGAAAAGTAGAAAGTTTCAACGTGACACGTAGATTTTAACTAACTATAATGAACGCATGGAATGGCTCAATTATCATCACCTTCTTTACTTCTGGGTCGTGGCCCGCACGGGGAGCATCGTGAAGGCCTCGGAAGAACTTCTGCTGGCGCCCCCGACCATCAGCGCGCAGATCGGCCAACTGGAAGATTACCTGGGAGAGAAGCTGTTTACACGCACGGGGCGGCGGCTGGTCCTCACCGAAGTGGGGAAGATCGTTTACGGCTATGCGCAGGAGATTTTTTCTTTGGGCCGCGAGCTTACCGACACGCTGAAAGGCCGGCCCACGGGCCACCCGCTCAAGCTCCAGGTGGGCGTGGCGGACGTACTGCCGAAGGGCCTCGCTTATCGCCTCATTGAACCGGCCCTGCGCCTGGCGTCGCCGGTGCAGGTGATCTGCCGGGAAGACCCTCCCGAGCGCCTGCTGGCGCTGCTGGCTCTGCATGAAATTGACCTGATTCTGTCCGATGCGCCGTTCGGGCCGGGCATCAGCGTCCGCGCCTACAATCACCCGCTGGGTGAGTGCGGGGTGGGTTTCTATGGCAGCCCGAAGCTTGCGGCGGGCTATCGGCGGAAGTTTCCGCAGTCCTTGAATGGAGCGCCGTTCCTGGTTCCCACCGCAAGCGCCTCGATGAGATCGAACCTCGATCAGTGGCTTGAGGCCGAGGATATTCACCCGGTGGTGGCGGGGGAATTTGAAGACTTCACGCTGCTGAGGGCCTTCGCGGAGGGAGGACATGGCATTTTTGCCGCGCCGCGCGTGCTCGACCGCGAACTCCGCCGCCGGTTCGGGGTGGCCGGCTATACCGAAGAAGTGCGCGCCCGGTTCTACGCCATATCGGTCGAGCGAAGAGTCAAAAACCCGGCCGTCATCGCCATCTGTGACGCTGCGCGCGAAAAGCTGTTTGGGTGATTGCAGTGGCACAAGATGTACATTTTTGATATGGGGACGGGCGGCCATTCTGTGGTCGCATACATTCCAAACTGCGGAACGTATGCGCGACCCGCTGTTTGGGTGATTGCAGTGGCACAAGATGTACATTTTTGATATGGGGACGGGCGGCCATTCTGCGGTCGCATACATTCCAAACTGCGGAACGTATGCGCGACCCGCTGGTGGATACAAGCGCAGAGTTGTTCTTGAACTCTGCGGATTTTATTCTTAACGGAAAGACCCACAGAGTAATGCGCTCGGCGCGAACAACTGTGCGCTGCCAACTGACCGCGGAATGCGCGAATCTGCGACTCCAGCCACTAACGGTATATGTACACGCAATCTTAGTATTACTCGATAAGAGATTTGAAATTCAGTCTCACGGGCGCTAAGCTTTAAGGCAACAACGAAACATACGTCGAAGGTTACGAATACCTTCGGCATGCGATTCTCGGATCTCCGGGCGCAGTCTGTTTGCCGGGTCTGGTCCCAATCTGCCGCCTGGTCTCCGAATCGCTCGTTTCATCTCATTCGACGGCGTGCGCCATGAAGGGCGGTGGTTCGCTGGCTATCTACCTTCACCCGTTGGGGCGGGCAAATTCAACCTAAAAGGAGAAAATAAAACATGGTTCAATACACATGGAAAAGGGCAAGCTGTTTCCCAATAACGGCGTTGTTGCTTGGCATGGTCCTGCTCGCATCGGCTGGGACGCCGACGTTCGGCGCTTCGGCTCAAGCTTCGAAGCTTCTTCAGGACGTTAAGATGTCAGCCACCCAAATGAGACGCGATGCAGCTCAAATGCAGACCTACATCGCGTCAAAGGTGACCTGGAAGAGCCACGCTATGCAGATCAATACAATAAAAGAACACATCAATAATGCGGGTAAGGTCCTGGCGGAGCTGCATGACGCCCGAGACGGCGCCGAGCCCTGGCAGCAGGATGCGATCGACAAGATTACACCCTTACTGCAAGAGATGGCGTCCAACACCGAGTCGATCATCAATCATCTCAATGACAACAAACAGACCTGGCATCCGGGATATACGGGCTATGTGAGATCGAACGCCGAACTTTCCGATGACCTGGCCAAGCTGATCGGGGATTACATCGATTACGGCAACGCCAAGAACCGGACCAGGGAACTGGGAAAGAAAATGGGAATGTGAGGCTTTCAGGTTTTCGCAACGGGATGGCTGCTTCTCGGGCGCCGCATACATCGCGGTGTTTGCGATGTATGCGCCGCCCGCGAAAAGCTGTTTGGATGATTGCAGTGGCACAAGATGTACATTTTTGATGTCTGGACGGGCGGCCATTTTGTGGTCGCATACATTCCAAACTGCGGAACGTATGCGCGACCCGCCTATGAGTTACGAATTCTGAAGGATGAAGGATGAAAAAGCCACGGCACAGGTCGGCGCCGGTCTGCCAGCTACGGTTCCAGGGCCTGAAGGCAGAAGCCGGCGGCGAATCCCAAGGCAGTTCCTAATATAACCAGCATCAGCAAAGGCCAGAGCACCGGGACAGGGAATTGCGCGCCTTGCAAATGGCAGACTCGCAGGATGGCCTGGGAGATCGGCGCTGCCGGACCGGCGGCGTTCAGAAAGAAGTCGAAGTCATAGGCCCAAATCAGCAGGCCTGCTGCCGCTCCCGCACAAGTCATCCAAAGCTGGCGTCTGCTCTTGAGCATCTGTTCCCTTCTTCGGCGATAACTCCGGCGGAGTGGTTAGGTCTGACTGCCGACTGTCGGCCGATCACGCCCCATCACCGGCCCGACTGTCGCCGTAATAGTACACCTGACACGGCGCTGGAATACAACGCCGCCTGCGACCGTCACGAGAAGGCTCGCGGACCTACAATCCGGAGCCCCGCGCTGCCTGCTGGAAGATGGCAGCCGCTTGCTGTAGGATGTTGCCCGGGCAAAAGGCCATGGAGCGAGCAGCAGCTTTCCTTGTGTTGGTGCTGGTTTTCACGCCTTGCGTGCGAGCGCAGGCATCGGCGCAAACGTCCGCCCAGGCGACGTCGCCGCCGGCGGGCAATGATATAAACTCTCTTCGCGAGCGCGCTGCTGCGGGCGATGCCGGGGCGCAATTCGACCTCGCAAATTATTATTTTCGCGGCCGATTCCAGACACTGGAACACGCGCAAGCCCTGACCTGGTACCTCAAGTCGGCCGGCCAGGGTTTTGCCGCCGCCCAGAACCAACTCGGCGTCATGTACGAGAATGGAATTGCCGTGCCGCAGAATTACAAAACGGCGGTAGCTTACTACCGCAAGGCAGCCGACCAGGGTTACGCGCTCGCGCAGTTCAATCTTGGAGTTATGTACGAGAGCGGGAAACAAGGCGTCAGTCGCAACTACAAGCAAGCCCTGAGTTGGTATCGCAAGGCGGCAGACCAGAACCTCTCCCAGGCCGAAGAAGAAGTCGGCTACTTCTATCAGGCCGGCTGGGGAACGGGGCGTGACTATGCCCAGGCCCTGGCCTGGTATCGCCGCGCCGCCGGACATGGCAACTCCAATGCGGAAAACCAGCTCGGCTACATGGCCGAGGAAGGATGGGGCCAGCCCCAGAGTTACGATGAGGCGCTATCGTGGTACACGAAAGCCGCGGAACACGGCAATGGCCAGGCCCAGGAAAATATCGGCTACATGTTCCAGCACGGCACCGGCGTGCAAACGGATTACGCCCAGGCGCTCTCGTGGTTTTATAAGGCCGCTGTGCTGGGCAACAGAGAAGCGGAAAACCAGATCGGCTGGATGTATCAATACGCGCAAGGCGTCCAGCAGGACAACTCCAGGGCGCTCGACTGGTACCAACTGGCTGCCGATCAGGGCAGCATACAAGGCGCGAACAATCTGCAGGATTTAAATGACGACATCGAGGATGGCAGCGAAGACATTGGGAATTCCCCTAAAGATCCTGTGGCGGATGCAGCGATCGCTCAGGCGCAGCGGCGTGAGCAGATTCTCGATCTTCGCGGCCGCATCGATGGGTTGATGGCCGATCTAGAGCTGCAGGAAAGTACAATCGATCAGCTCGAACATCCTGCCAAGAAAGGCGCCGTTGCCAACATGATCGGCGCTGTGGGTAGCGTGATCGCAGTCAGTTTCCACGCCAAGGCGGAGAAGGACCGCGCCGAGGCCGCCAGCCTGCGCGATCAACTGGCCCGGCTTGAAAGCCAGGATCAATCCGCCACGGGCGTTCCTGTCCGGTGAGCCATTCGATCAGCGAGGGGCTCTCTCACCTCAACCCCTGCGGCGCTTACGTTTCGCAGTTTGCGGCACGTGTGCGCGACCCGCCGCTGCTGGTGTGAAGCTCAAGAAGAGCCTCTGGCGTCGCGAGAACGCAGACGTTAGAAAGCGAGCATCTGCCGCAGCCTCGAGTCCGCACACATCGCAAACGGCGCGATCCTGCAATGCGGGGCGCCACCGGCGCACCCTCGCGGAATTTGAAATTTCATGTTTGAGATTGCAGAAGGGAACCGCGGACCGCAACACCGGAGGTCCGCACTACGGGAAAAACTCTACTCGGTGGGACGCCAATGGGTGTAATATTTTCAACCGCTGAAATGCTGAAAAAGAAATCCCGGTGATTCTTCTATTTGGAGGTGTGATGTCTTTGCAAGCGCGAAGTCTTCATGTAAGCCGTTTTCAATTGACCCTCCGCAACGTCACTGGAGGAGCCGCGGACCGGTCGTCTGTCGGCTGGCGGCGTAAAGGCCTGGTCTCGCCGATGCTGGCTTCAATGTTTCTGGCCGCGGCCTGCTGGGCGGCGGTTCCCATTTTTGGAGCGCAGGCCGGTCATAAAGAAGTTCTGGCCGCCACGCCGCCGATGGGCTGGAATGACTGGGCGCATTACCAGTGCGGATTCACGGCCGATACGATTCTCGATAATGCGCGGGCGCTGGTCTCGACCGGGCTTTCCGCTCTCGGCTACAACACGGTGACCATCGACGACTGCTGGATGCTGAAAGACCGCAATGCGAGCGGCAACCTGCAGCCGGACCCGCAGCGCTTCCCGAACGGAATGAAATCGGTGGCCGATGCCGTCCACAAGCTGGGCCTGAAATTCGGTATCTATGAGGATTCCGGCGCTATGACCTGCGGCGGGTTTGCTGGCAGCGGACAGCCACAGGGCGGCGGACAAGACCACTTCCTTCAGGACGCCCGTCTGTTCGCTTCCTGGGGCGTCGATTATCTCAAGCTCGACCACTGCAACATCTACATTCCGCCCGGCGAGACGGATGAACAGGCTTTCCGCATGCTCTATGCGGCCGAGCATCAGGCGCTCGAAACAGTGGGCCGCCCCATCGTCTTTTCAGAATCGACGGCATCGTACTTCCTGGGCACGCCGGACCGGTACACCGTCCTGATGTGGAGCGGGGATTACGGCCAGTTGCATCGCGTCGGTACCGACATCTCGAGCTACCATGCGCATCCCATTCCTGCCAGTTTCCGCCGGCGATTTCCACCCACCACGCGGTTCCAGAGCGTGCTGTGGAATTATGCCTATACGCTTCCGGTGGGACGGTTCCAGAGGCCGGGCGACTGGAACGACGCCGACTTCATCATCGCCGGCGACACCGGCATGAGCCTGCCCGAAAGCCGCAGCCAGTTTGCGCTGTGGTCCATGATGTCCGCTCCACTGGTTCTCGGCTCGAACCTCACCGAACTCAGTCCGCAGGCCATTGCCGTCCTGGGCAACAAGGCGGTGATAGCCATTGACCAGGACCCGCGCGGCCAGGTGGCCACGCTGGTGCGGCGAACACCGGAGACAGACGTTCTGTTCAAGCGCCTGGCGAATGGCGATGATGCAGTGGCAGTGCTGGACCGCAGCGAAGCGCCCGTCAAGGTGGATCTGCATCCGGCCGAGCTCGGTTTTGCGGCAAACTCAGGATGCACGCTGGATGCAAAAGAGCTGTGGAACGGCAATGAACAATCGTCGGTCTCCACGCTCGAGGCGGAAGTGGCGCCTCACGACACGAACATCTGGCGAATCCATGCTTCTTCCCAGTGCGGCGCGGCCTCGCGCACCGGTACGATAACTCTGGTAGACAACGTAAAAAACCGGCCACACAGCATCGAGGGATATGCCCGATGTCTGGCTGCGCCGGGAAGCGTGGGAGAGTGTACCGGCGCGGCCAGCGAGAGCTGGACCTTCACCCGGCAGGGCGCGCTGCGCTCTGGCGACCAGTGCCTGGCGGTTGTGGATGGCAAGCCGGTGCTTGAAGCCTGCCGGCCGGCGAGCGCGCAGCACTGGCGCTATACGCTGAAAGGGGACCTGGTCAACGACGGCGATCTCCAGTGCCTGTCGGCTGCCGGGCCGGAGAGTAAGCCCCAGTTTCTGCAGATGCAGGTTTGCGGCGACAATCTCGCCACCCAGATCTGGTCGTTGCCCAACTGAGGAGCAGGAGGCAGAAGTCAGGAGCCAGGAGTCAGAAAGTATGAAGCTGGCAGGCATCGGGGGAAGTCGCTCAAAATTCCAAATTCAAGGTTCCAGAGAAAGCAGGTCCTTTGCTGCGCTCAGGATGACATAGTGAGTGAGTGGCTACAACGTCCGCACACATCGCGAACGCCGCGACCCTTGCCCCGTGCCACGGCCCCCCTTCGGGGGGCTGGCGTCACGAGCCCGCACACGTCGCAATGCGGCGGCATCTGCGCGACCCGGGCTTGCGCCAGAACAAATAGGAGGGACGAATGAAATTCTGGAAACTGAAGTTGAATTTGGCGGCACTCGCTTTCGCTGCGCTGGCCGTAGTGCTGCTGAGTGCCGCCTGCCAGAACCAGGCTCCGCAGAAGGAAGGCAACACCGCAAGCGTGCCGGCCGGCGATCTGGCGGGCTTTGCCGCCGTCGAGCCCATCGACACGCACGTACACGTCTACAAAGACGATCCGATGTTTGTGGACATGGTGAAGCGCCTGAACCTGCGAATGGTGAACATTTGCGTGATTGACGACCGCGATCCTTTCTTCAAAAGTCTTGAACCGCAGCGCAGCGACGAACTGAAAGTGCGCAGCGCCACCGGCGGCCGCGCCGCCTTCTGCACCACCTTCAGCCCTTACGAATTTGAGCAGCCAGGCTTCAAGCAGAAGACCATCGAGCAGTTGAACGGCGACTTTGCCAACGGCGCGGTGGCCGTGAAGATTTACAAAGTGATGGGCATGGAGATGAAAAACAAGGCGGGGAAATACGTGATGCCCGACGATCCGGCCTTTGAGCCTGTCTATCGGGACATCGCCGCGCACAACCGCACTGTGATCGCCCACATTGCCGAGCCTGACTCCTGCTGGAAGCCGCCCGATCCCGCGAGCCCCGACTACAGCTATTACAAGGAGCATCCGCAGGAGTATGCCTACGCGCATCCCGACTGGCCGTCGAAGGCCTCAATCCTGGCGGCGCGCGACCATTTGCTGGCGGAAAATCCGAAGCTGCGCGTGGTGGGCGCGCACCTGGGCAGCATGGAGACCGACGTTGACCAGATCGCCCAGCGCTTTGACCGCTATCCCAATTTTGCCGTGGACACGGCGGCGCGCGTGGAGTACCTGATGATGCAGCCGCGCGAGAAAGTGACTGCCTTCCTGATGAAGTATCAGGACCGGGTGATTTATGGCACTGACCTCGGACTGGATGCCAACGGCGACGCGGCGGCGGCCGTCAAGGAGTGGCAGCAGCAGTACCTGCGCGACTGGAAATACTTTGCCACCGACGAGTGGGTGGAATATCACGGGAAGAAATACCAGGGGTTGAAACTGCCCCCGCCGGTGGTGCGCAAGATTTTCCACGACAACGCCGTGCGCTGGTTCCCGGGAATCGTGTAGTCGGCAGGTGGCAGGTGGAATGTGGCAGGCAGGGATGAAGGATGAAGGATGAAGTGTGAAGTATGAAGGGTGAAGAGCGAAGAGCTCTTCGCGGGTGGCGCATACGTCGCGGTGTGTGCGATGTATGCGGACTTTGCTCTGCTTTCATCCTTCGCACTTCATCCTTCGTCTCTCCGCTGTCAATCTGTACCAGCAGGATCACTGGCGCGCGCGGAAGCAGGATTCGAGGTGGTCGTTCACCATTCCGACGGCCTGCATGAAGGAGTAACAGATTGTGGTCCCGACAAAGTTGAATCCGCGCTTTTTCAGGTCAAGACTCATGGCGTCGGATTCGGCGGTGTGGGCGGGGACGTCGAACATGGTCCGGCGGCGCCTGCGAATGGGCGAGCCGTCCACAAATCGCCAGATATAACGATCGAAGCTTCCGAACTCTTCGCGCACCTTGAGAAAGACCCTTGCGTTCCCAATGGCGGCGCGGATTTTCAGCCGGTTGCGCACAATGCCATCGTCGGCCATCAACCGGGCAAAATCTTTCTCGTCAAAGCGCGCGATCTTTTCCGCGTTCCAATCGGCAAACGCGCGCCGGTAGTTTTCCCGCTTGCGCAGAATGGTGATCCAGCTTAGTCCAGCCTGCGCGCCTTCCAGCACGAGCATTTCAAAAAGGCGCCAATCATCGTGCGAGGGCACGCCCCATTCCTGGTCATGATAGGCGATGTAAAGCGGGTCGTCCCCGGCCCACGGGCAGCGCTTTATCGTTCGAACCATAGCCTTCTATTCTTAGCCTGAAAACGCCGGTTGTGAAAGTCCCTGTTCCGTATCGCGCACACGGCAAGAACCGCGATTCGTGAGTAATCCCCTACCCGCGCCGTCACTCAAGGCAAGGCTTCACGATTGCTTTGACTTCGCCGCCCTCCTTCATCGATGCGCCAGTTATGAGGACATCTTTCATTCGGAGTGCAGTACAGTGGCTGGGTCAATGGTTATCGCGCGGACGACCGGCGGCAGAGCAGCCAGCAGAGCGGCGGCGAGAATGATGAGCGAAGGAAGCGCCAGCATCGCCGGGTCGGTGGGCTTCACCTGATAAAAGAGCGACTCGACGTAGCGTACGGCAGCCATGCCGAGCGCGAGACCTCCCAATGTTCCCGCCAACAACATTGAAAAGACGTCGGTGGTGACGTGGCGGGCGATGCTGGCAGCGGGCGCGCCGAGCGCCATCCGAATGCCGATTTCACGCCGCCGCTGGAGCACGGAATAGTTGAGCACGCCGTACAGGCCCAGACCGGCAAGCAATAAAGCGACAATGGCAAAAAACATCGCCAGCCTCGCGAGGACTCGCTCTCGAACGGTGTGTGACCGGTCAATTTCGGTTTGTGTGCGCACGTTACTGACGCGGAATTCAGGTCGGAATCGCGACACTTCCCGCCTCAGAGTTGAAGCCAGCGCGAGAGGGTTGGGGCTGGCGGTGCGGATGATGAAGATCGCTGTGCCCCTGGGCTGCAACGCACCCTGGGCGTCAAGAGCGCGAAATGGAAGATACGCCTGGGGCAAAACAGGCTCACGCAGGCTGCGATAGCGGGCATCGCGCACCAGACCCACGATTACGCAGCGATAACTTGGGCCCTGATCGAGCAGCACTTCAAAGGACTTGCCCACGGGATTTTTGCCGTTGAAGAAAGCTTTGGCGAAGCTTTCGTTCACGATAGCAGCGCCGGGATAGGTGTCGCTGGGGAGAAAATCTCTTCCTGCAAGGAGAGGAATCTTCATGGTTTCCATCCAGCCGGGCGAGGCGCTCAGGAGGTAGGCCAGAACTCCGTTTGAAGGAGCGCCGTTGACCGAGACGTAATTGTTCCAGCTATCGTTACCCAGTAGCGCGCGGTCGGCGATGGCGACCCTTTCCACGCCCGGCACCTCCCGCAGATGTTCGGCCACCTGACCCCAATATTCCGGCGACTGCGGGCTTGCTGCCACGGTTTCCAGGGTCAGGATCCGTTGGGCGGAAAAACCCACGGGCTCATGAGACAGCCGCTCGAAGGTGCTGACAAACAGGCCGGCCAGGAAAAGCGCCAGGAAGCAAAATGCGGTCTGCACGGCGACCAGGCCGCGCATCAGGCGGCGTCGAGAATGCGGGTTGTCTCCACCTTTCAGCGCGCTCACGGGCTTGATTCCTGAAGCGCGCAACGCCGGCGCCAGGCCAAACAGCAAAGTGACACCGATGGTCAGCGCCAGACCGAACCCGAGCACACGCCAGTCTGCGGGGAGAACCAAGCGCACGGGATTGTCCGGCGGATTGATCATGCTGATGACGAGCGGCGCGGACCACCATGCGAACGCCCCTCCGATGGCCGCCGCGAACAGCGCGATCCAGGCGCTTTGACCCAGAACCATTTGCACCAGCCGCCGCCGTCCCGCGCCAATCGAGACGCGCAGCGCCATCTCGCGCGCCCGTGACGCCGCCTGCGCCGTCATCAGGTTGGCGACGTTCGCGCAGGCGATGAGCAGAACGAGCACCACCAGGACACCGAGCGCAGCAAGCGGCAGCCGGTATTCACCCTGCAGGTCCGACACACCGGCCGCAGCGGGCTCGAGCAGCACTCTCTGGTTCAGAAAATTTTTGATCTGCTCTTTGCTGACGCCGGTGAATGCTTTCGCCCTCTCGGCTTCGAACGTTCGAGAAACCGACTCCAGTTTCGCGCGAAGAGGTTCGTGGGCAACACCGGGCTTCACTCGCGCCAGTACCCGGATCCAGGTCGAATCCGAACGAGCGACCCGGGGATTCATCATTGTGGGGATAAAGATATCCGTCATGGTTCCCGGTTCCGTGCCCGTGAAATGTTTGGGGCCTACGCCAATCATCTGGTAGAGCTGATTGCCCATCCGGAAGGTGCGCCCGATGACTTTGGGATCCTGGCCGAAGCGGCGCGTCCAATAGTCGTAGGAGAGCACGGCGTAGGGATCCGCGCCGAGTTTCAGGTCATCACTTGTGGTGAACAGCCGGCCCAGGGCAGGCCGCAGTCCGAAGGACCCAAACATCCAGCCCGAAACAAATTGCCGGTTCGCTTTCTCCATTTCCCGGTCCGAGCCGTAGGTGAGATCGACGCGCTCGATATACGAGATGGCGATCAAATTGGCCTGATTTTTCACCGCGGCACGCATCAGCCGGAAGTCCGGATAAGCCCAGCCGTCGAACGTCTCGGGTTTGCCATCCCAGCCAATCCCGTGGCGGGCCAGAGCGTACAACTCCGCAGGGTGCGCGACGGGCATCGGGCGCAGCAACAAGGCGTCCACCAGCCGAAACGCGCCGGCGCAGGCCCCGATGCCAAGCGCCAGCGAAAGGATGGCCGCAGCGGAAAAGACTTTGTTCTTCCTGATTTGCCGCCAGCCGAAGATGGCGTCGGGGCGCAGCGAATCGAGCCACACCATCAGGCTGGCGTCCCGGCACTCCTCCCGCAGCCGCAGCGCCGGGCCAAAGGCTCGCCGCGCTTCTGCCGGGTCGCAGCCGTGCTCGATGGCCTCTTCGATGTGCGACTGGAACTCTTCGTCGATTTCACGGTTCAGCCGGTCCCCGCGAAAGACATTTGCGATCTTTGACCATAACGACATTTCACACCGTCCTTAGAACTCGATTCACAGCCGCGGTCACCGCCGACCAGCGAGACTCTTCTGCCGCAAGCTGTTTCTTGCCTGCCGCGGTCAGTTGATACAGGCGCGAGCGCCGCCCGTTATCTTTGGTGGTCCATTCCGCGCGAATCCAGCCTGCCTCCTCCATGCGGTGCAGGGCCGGATAGAGTGAGCCTTCCTCCACCTGGAGCACTTCACCGGAGATCGCCTGGATCGCCGACATGATGGCGTAGCCGTGCAGGCGCGGCCGCCGCGACAGGGTCTTGAGCACCAGCAGGTCCAGCGATCCTTGCAGTGAGTCGGTTTTGGGCATATGCAATCTCACACTACCTAGACATCTTAGTACCGGAAAGGTTATCAGAGAAACTGCGCGGGCGCAACGGGGAATCTGCCACGGCCCATCGGCCCTCAGCCGTTGTTCAATCGGGGCGGGAGAAAGGAGTGGATCGCGCGCCGATGTTCCGCTTTCCACCCGCTTGCACAGCCGATGCGTGGATGCCGTTCGGTTTTTCAAGCCGGTAAATGGCTGCGATATGGGGATGATTGAGCGAAGCCGGCGCGCGACGCTGGGGAGCGGATTCCTGTAGCGCCAGATTTCAGCTCGCCACAAGACTCAAAATGCCGGCCTGGAGATGGTCGCTGTAACGCCGGAGGGCGAGACCTTTAAGCGGCGCGGGCGTTCAACTGTTCGAGCATCCTGCGCTTCATTTCCCGCTTCGATTGCGGCATTTTTTCTTTCCAGCGCGCCGCCAGCAGGAACACGTTTGTGGGGTAGGCCGTGAAAAACCATTCCGGGTAGGGGACCATTTCTTCAGACTCTTCATGATTCGGGAGCGCGGTGAGGTTCACCATTGTGGCGGGTCTGACGTCCCGGGTTGCCGGTTTTCGAGCTTCGAGATCGCCCGGCCCACGAGGAAGGCAGCCATAGCCAGCGCGATCACCGATTCCAGCGGACGGCGTTTCACGAAGCGCTTGCCTTTGTCCACGGAAGTTCGCACGGAATGCAACTCGAGGCGGAGAAGGCGTTTTCAGGTAGGCGCGTCCCTCCGCCACGCCCGTATGTTACCGGCTGGAGGCTGCTACCAGCAGCGGATTCGTTGAACGTCAAGGCGTCGTATTATTCGCATACAGCGCGGGAAACGCTATCTCGCGCCGCGGGATTGCGCCACGCTCGGGACGGCGCTGACCGTACGAGCGCGTTACCGCGCCAGTCCTGCTGACTTACCAGCGAATTCCGACTGTGATGGGGACGATCTTGGTGGCTCGCGATTGCGTTGAGATATAGTGGAAACGCGCCTCGACGAACAATTTAGCGCCGCCGTTTCCCACACGAAAGGTGACGCCTTCCCCGACATTGCCGCCCCATCCGACCCTTGTGATGGTTCCAATGATGGTCTTGGCCTGATAGGTTACCGGGGTGATGATCCCGAAGAAGGGATCGAAAACGAGCACCGTCTGGAGTGTAGGCTCGGTGAAGTTCACTACGCGGCGGTAATACCCTCCGCCGCCGATGAAATAGAGCCCAACCCGCCCGTCGGGATTGACGCGAAGCTCGGGATTGAGAGTGAAGCCCCAGATGTGAGCGTCTGCGCCAGGCACATTAAATTTGCGTATCACCGAGTTGTTGACTCCAAGCCCCGTATAGAGCACCTGGAAGACAACGCCAAGGTTCCGGTTAAAGTTGAAACCGGCGCCTCCCGTAACATTCCATCCCGTAGAAAGCTCATCCTTGGTTGTGCCGACGGTGGGGGTCGCGCCGCCGCCAAAATCAAAATTCCATCGGTGGAAAGGGGCTGTTTGCTGCCCCAGGACGGGGACCGCCGTCGAGAGGAGCAGGACCGTCAGCGCCGCCACCATGCCGCGAAGACCGGTTTTCACCATCACTTTTCTCCTTTCTGATGAGCATTGGCGGCCCTGGGCACGAGACGCCGCCGCGTTGACGTAAAGGTCCTCAAGCTGCCACCAGCCAGGACCCGTTCAGGCCCTCCCCTGCTTGTCTAAATGTCAATAATAAGTGGCCGCTTAGCCTCGGCACAATTCGGGAAAGCTGGTAGTTGGCTCTACGTATTCTTACGAGTGGCCTGGTACGTTGGCGCCCGGAAGATACTGAAACAAGGAGACCTTGCTAACTAAAGTAATTCTTCGTTTGCTTTGCTCCCCGAGTTCACTTACGCTAGTTTGCCCCGGAGGAAGCTCCATGCCCACATACGTTCTTGCGCTTGACCAGGGGACCACGAGTTCCCGCGCCATTCTTTTTGACCGCGACGGCCAGACGCGCGCCGCCGCCAATCAGGAATTCAAGCAGTATTATCCGCAGCCCGGCTGGGTGGAGCACGACGCCGAGGAAATCTGGCAATCGCAGCGGGCCGTGGCGGAGAAGGCGCTGGCCGAAGCCAAGGCCGGACCGGAAGACGTTGCGGCCATCGGCATCACCAACCAGCGCGAAACGGTGGTGCTGTGGGACCGCGCGACCGGCGAACCCGTCTTTCACGCCATCGTGTGGCAGTGCCGGCGCACGGCGCCCATGTGCGACCGGCTGCGCGCGGAGGGTTATGACAAAGTCCTGCGTTCCAAAACCGGCCTGATGACCGACGCCTACTTTTCCGGCACCAAAATCGCCTGGCTGCTGGAGAACGTTCCGGGTGTTCGAGCGCGCGCCGAACGCGGCGAACTGGCGGCCGGGACTATCGATACCTGGCTCATCTGGAAACTCTCCGGCGGAAAGGTCCACGCCACCGACGTCTCCAACGCCTCGCGCACGCTGGTGTTCAACATCCATTCGCTCGAATGGGACGAAGAGATTTTGAAACATTTTAAGGTTCCGCGCGGGTTGCTGCCGCAGGTGAAGGAATCGAGCGGCGTGATTGCAGAGACGGAAATCTTTGGCGGCCGGACTGCCATTGCCGGAGTCGCTGGCGACCAGCAGGCATCGCTTTTCGGGCATCAATGTTTTGCCAAGGGCAGCGCGAAAAATACTTATGGCACGGGGCTGTTTCTGCTGATGAACGCGGGCGAGGAGATTCCAAAATCAGATTCGGGCCTGGTGGCGACGGTGGGCTGGGGGCGCAATGGGAAGACGACCTATGCTCTCGAAGGCAGCGTGTTTATCGCCGGCGCGGCGCTGCAATGGCTGCGCGATGAGATGGGACTGATCAAAAGCGCCGCAGAAAGCGAGGCGATGGCGCAGGCGGTCGCGGACTCCCACGGCGTCTATTTTGTTCCGGCGTTTGTCGGCCTGGGCGCTCCGCACTGGGACGCGTATGCGCGCGGTACGATTGTGGGGCTGACGCGCGGCAGCAATCGAAATCACATTGTGAGGGCGGCGCTCGAATCGATCGCCTACCAGACGCGCGAGGTGGTCGAGGCCATGGCAAAAGATACCGGCGCGCGGCCGGCAGCGTTGCGAGTGGATGGCGGCGCGGCCCGGAATGATTTCATGTGCCAGTTCCAGGCGGATATTCTCGGTATTCCGGTGGAGCGGCCCGTTACGACGGAGGCTACGGCGCTGGGCGCGGCTTATCTGGCGGGCCTCGCAACCGGCTTCTGGAAGAATGAGAGGGAATTGGCCTCGCAGCTCAGGATCGCAAGGAGATTTGAGCCCGCCATGCCCGAATCGCGCCGCAATGAGCTCTATGAAGGGTGGCTGCGCGCCGTGGAGCGCGCGAAAGGCTGGGCGAAGGCGGAGTCGTGAAGGACTACGAACTGCCGCTCTTTGGAGGGACCGCATACATTCCAAACTGCGGAATCCCGCAATGCGGGACCGCCACCGCCTGACTGGAAGAGATTTAACCGCAGAGATAGCACCCCGTCGCTGGAAAAGATTTAACCACAGAGAACACAGAGGCCGCAGAGACGGCAGGCCTGAAGCCGCCGCTAAGTCGGGAAGCATCACTGCGGCGCCGCGTGAAACCACTTGACGCTTCTTTCACTTGTGGGCTACCGTCATAAGGTTAAACCCCGGTGTTGATGCGCTGTTCCGGCCCTCGAGCCGGACTCCTGGCGAACCGCCGAAGACGCGAATCGCAACTCTTTTGATCAGGCACGCGGCAAGGTTCACGTCCTGCAGCCGGAAGCCATCGCCCGGTTTGAATCGACCACATCCAAATGAGCGAGCAGATTATGGAGCTGTTCGAGCTGACCAAGGCGTTGGTGAACATCGAATCGATCACGGGCAACGAAAAGGCCTGTGGCGAATTCCTTGCGGACTACCTCGCGGAGCACGGTTTTGAGACCACGCTGCAGCCGGTTGAGCCGGGACGCTCGAACGTGTTTGCCACACTCGGACGCCCGGACGTGGTGCTGAGCACGCACATGGATACGGTGCCGCCATTTATCCCCGCCAGCGAAGATGAGGAGTGGATCTACGGCCGCGGTTCCTGCGATGCCAAGGGCATTCTTGCCTCGCAGGTGATTGCTGCTCGTGGTCTGAGGGAGGCGGGTGTTCGAGACTTTGCCCTGCTGTTCCTGGTGGGAGAAGAAATCCTGAGCGATGGCGCGCAGAAAGCGAACGAGCAGCCCCCGGACACGAAATACATCATCAACGGCGAGCCGACGGAAAACAAGCTGGCGGTGGGGACCAAGGGCATTCTGCGCATCGACATCGAGACCCGCGGCAAGGCGGCCCATTCCGCCTATCCGGAAATGGGTGAGTCGGCCATTCTGAAACTGCTGGACATTCTCGAAGACGTGCGTCGCATTCCGCTGGCGGAAGACCCGGTGATGGGGCCCTCGACGGTGAACATCGGAGTAATTGAAGGCGGCAGGGCCATCAACGTGGTTCCTGACCGCGCCTCCGCGAAGGTCCTGTTCCGCACGGTCAACGCCACCGAGGAGTTGCGCGAGCGCGTGGAAGCCGTGGTGAGGGGCCGATGCGAGTACGAATTCGTGCGCGACACCAAGCCCATCCGGACGGAATATTTCGAGGGATTTGAAACCGATGTTGTCTCCTTCTCGACTGACCTGCCAAGCCTGACGCGATGGGGGCGTCCACTGCTGCTGGGCCCTGGCTCGATTCGCATCGCCCATACGGACCACGAACGCGTCCCAAAGTCGGAGATGCTCCGCGCCGTTGAACTTTATACGCGCCTGGTGAAAGAATTAAAGAAACGCATCTAATGAGGATTGCATAATAGAGTGACGGCCTTGAAAATTGCCGCCGGGACGGCGGCGCTACAGCGAAAACGTAAGGAAGAAGTGTTATGAAAAAGATCGAGGTTGGAATCCTGGGCGCCACGGGAATGGTGGGCCAACGCTTTGCGGCGATGCTGGAACATCATCCGTGGTTTCAGGCGGCGTGGTTTGCGGCGTCAGACCGCTCGGCCGGGAAAAAATACGTGGAGGCGTGCAATTGGCGCCTGCGGACTCCCATGCCTGCCGGCGTGCGTGACATGGTAGTGGAGGAGTGCAAGCCGGGCAACGCTCCGCAACTGATTTTTTCCTCACTCGATTCCAAGGTGGCGGGCGAGGTGGAGAAAGAATTTGCGCGCGCGGGCCACGTGGTGGTCTCCAATTCCTCAAACCACCGGATGGATGCCGACGTGCCGCTGGTGATTCCAGAAGTCAACCCCGACCACCTGGCGCTGGTCTACGAGCAGCGCAAACACCGTGGCTGGAAGGGCATGATCGTTACCAATCCCAACTGCACCACGGTGGGACTGGTGATGTCGCTGGCGCCGCTGGAGCGCGCCTTTGGCCTCGAAAAAGTCCTTGTGACCAGCATGCAGGCGGTTTCAGGCGCAGGTTATCCGGGCGTGCCCACGCTTGACATTCTGGGCAACGTGATTCCACATATCGGCGGCGAAGAAGAAAAGGTGGAGCACGAAGCCCACAAGCTGCTGGGCAAGCTCCAGGACGGCCATGTGGTGAAGGGCGACTTCATAGTGAGTGCGCACTGCAACCGCGTGCTGGTGGAAGACGGCCACCTGGAAGCCGTGTCACTCTCGCTGCGGGAGGAAGCGAAGCTGGAGGACCTGATCGAGGCGTGGAAACAATTCCGTGCGCTGCCGCAGGAGCGCAGGCTGCCGACGGCGCCCGCGCATCCCATCATCGTGCGCGATGAGCACGACCGGCCCCAGCCGAAATTCGATGTGGACGTAGAGGGCGGCATGGCGGCCGTAATCGGGCGCGCGCGGCGCTGCCCGGTGCTGCAATTCAAATACATCACGGTGAGCCACAACACCGTGCGCGGCGCGGCTGGCGCGGCCCTGCTGAACGCCGAGCTGATGAAGTCCGAAGGATACCTGGATTAGCCGGATGATTTGGCAGCGCAAAGTCTGCGGTTTTCAGACTCTGCGGTTCCTGACTCTGGACCGTCGGCAAGCCGCGGAGTTTCTGGGATGCGAAACTCCGCGCTGCGCGTTCGTTTCCACCGGTTGCTTTTTCATCATTCATAATTCAGAATTCATAACTTAATCTCTCCGATCCCGAATCGAAGCGCCATGTCTGCATCAGGCTCGAACCCGAATGCGCCGCCCCGCAACCTCAACCTGGCATTGCTGGGCCACGGGAAGATGGGAAGCGCGGTGGCGCGCATCGCTCCCGAGCGCGGTTTTGATCTGCGGCTCATCCTGACGATTGAATCGAATCCCGACGGCGTGGCCATTACGGAAGAAAACTTCCGCGGCATCGACGTGGCCATCGACTTCACACAGCCTGACGTGGTGGTGGAGAACATTCGCCGTGTGGCCCGGCTGGGCGTCAACCTGGTGGTGGGAACCACGGGCTGGGACGAACGCCGTGCGGAAGTGGAGAAGATCGTCGCCGAGAGCGGCATCGGGCTGGTGCATGCCGCCAATTTTTCCATCGGCGTGCAGCTTTTTTACCGCCTGGCGCGCGAGGCAGCCAGAATTTTTGCGCCTTATTCGATGTATGATCCCTACATTGTTGAAGCCCATCACAAATTCAAGAAGGACGCGCCCTCAGGCACCGCGCTCGAGCTCAAGCGCCGCGTCGAACCCCATCTGCCCTCGCGCGACATTCCCACCTCCAGCGTGCGCGGCGGTTACATTCCCGGCATGCACGAGCTGGGATTTGATTCTGAAACCGATTCGGTGATTGTCCGGCACGACGCGCGCAGCCGCCAGGGATTTGCCGAAGGCGCGCTCTATGCCGCCCGTTGGATGGCCGGCAAAAAGGGTATGTTTGGCTTCGACAAAGTTCTCGAATAGATGGCCGCTCAGTTGGGTTTGTGGGACGGGCGCCCCGCCCGTATTTCTATCAGTAGACACGGCCAAGATGGCCGTGCCACAAAATGGACACGAAACTGGGCCACCGCCCTCTAAGAACAGCAGTAGCCTCTGCCACCGTAGTCCTTTATAATCGTATTTTCCACAGAAAACGGTTTGGGGCTGGAGGAGGCCTTTATGAGATTCGACATTCGGGGCTGCGGCACCGCGCTGGTGACGCCCTTCTTACACGACGGCACTCTGGACGTTGATGCGCTGCGAGGACTGATTGATTTTCAGCTCAGCGAGGGCATCGACTTCCTCGTCCCTTGCGGGACCACCGGAGAAGCGCCGACGCTCGAGCACGAAGAATATCTCGGCGTGGTCCGCGTGGTTGTGGAGGAAGCGCGAGGCAAAGTTCCGGTGATCGCGGGCGCGGGCGGCAACAACACGAAAAAGGTTTGCAGCCTGGCACAGGACCTCCAGACGCTGGGCGTGGATGGGATCCTGTCCGTCGCGCCCTACTACAACCGGCCTACTCAGGAAGGCTTGTACCAGCATTTCGCTATGATTGCCGAATCCACCGACCTTCCGGTGGTCCTCTATAACGTGCCGTCACGCACGTCTTCAAACATCCTGCCGGACACAGTGGCGCGGCTGGCGGAGATTCCGAACATCGTGGGCATCAAGGAAGCGTCCGGGAGCATCACGCAGCAGATGGAAGTGTTCCGCCTTGTCCCCCCGAATTTCAGGGTCCTCTCGGGAGATGACGCGTTTACGTTTCCACTGATGGCATTGGGTGGGGCAGGAGTGATCTCCGTGATCTCGAACGAGGTCCCGCGGCAGATGACCGCCCTGACCCGCCTGATGCTGGAAGGAAATTACGACGAGGCGCGCAAGCTGAACGCGGGCCTCCTGCCGCTGATGCAGATCAACTTTATCGAAACGAATCCCATTCCGGTGAAGGCGGCGCTCGCCATGATGGGGAAGATCAAAGAGGTTTACCGGCTTCCCATGTGCGCGATGAAGCCGGAAAACCGCGCCAGGCTGGAAAAAGTTCTGGTGGAACAGGGGCTTCTCCAGACACAGAAGGTTTGAAAACGACAATCTCCATCCCCGATCCGCTCTTCCAGGCTGCTGAACGCGAAGCGGCGCGCCGAAGGATTTCACGGAGCCGCTTTTATTCCATGGCCCTTGCTTCCTATCTGAAATCGCAGCGCGCCAGGAATATCAAAAGGGCGCTCGATGCCGTTTACGCCGGGGAGGATTCGGCCCTCGATCCGGTTCTCGCGCGCCTGCAGAGCGAGGCGATCGACCGGGAGGAGTGGTGATGCGAGCCAGTGAAGCGATCGGAGCAAGAGCGCCTATGACACTACAGCAGCGCATTGAAGAACTTTTCGCGCGGCAGTCGGACCACTACGGCGAGGAATATTTCACTGCGTTTGAGGAATTCAAAAAGGCCTTGAACGAGGGCCATGTGCGCGCGGCCGAACCGGATGGGGAATCGCCCACCGGCTGGAAAGTGAACGCCTGGGTGAAGAAAGGCATTTTGCTGGGATTCAGGATTGGGCGCGCGGAGCAGATGCCGCCGGCGGGCTTGCAGTTTCGCGACAAGCAGACGTATCCGTTGAAGCAGATTCCCGCTGGGCAGAATGTTCGCGTGGTACCGGGCGGCTCATCCATCCGCGACGGCTGCTACATCGGCAGGAACGTTACCTGCATGCCGCCCATGTACGTGAACGCGGGCGCCTATGTGGACGACGGAACGATGATTGATTCTCACGCGTTGGTGGGCTCCTGCGCACAGATCGGCAAGCGGTGCCACCTGTCTGCGGCGGCGCAGATCGGTGGAGTGCTGGAGCCGGTGGGCGCGCTGCCAGTGATTATT
Source organism: Terriglobia bacterium (assembly GCA_035712365.1). Lineage (NCBI taxonomy): Bacteria > Pseudomonadati > Acidobacteriota > Terriglobia > Terriglobia bacterium. The sequence goes on along the minus strand of DASTAW010000052.1, from coordinate 55,675 downwards.
GAAGACGACGTGCTCGTGGGAGGCAACTGCGGCGTCTACGAGGGCGCCGTGGTGGGCAGAGAAGCGGTGCTGGCCGCCGGAACCGTTCTGACAGGCTCGACGCCGGTTTATGATCTGGTGCGTGACGCGGTCTATCGCCGCGAAGGCGAGCGGCCGCTGATGATCCCTGCTGGTGCGGTGGTGGTCCCCGGGGCGCGCGCGGTGACGCACGGACGCGGAAAAGAATGGAACCTTTCGCTTTACACGCCGGTCATCATCAAGTACCGTGACGAAAAAACGGACCAGGCCGTAAGGCTCGAAGATCTGCTTCGCTGAGGAGCTGCGATGGCTGGGAGCAACCTGGTTGCTTGCACTTCGCGGGCGCGGACCACCCCTTCGCGCTTCTGGCCGCGGCGATAACTGAAAGCTATCCTGGCAATAAAAATTTGGAATTTCACTTTCAGGCGACTGGGACCCTATGCTTGGCGGATAAGGAGAAATCCCATGCAATCGCGATCCGTTCTGGTCAAGGCGCCAGCCACGGTGGGGAATTTTGCCGGCGCGATGAACTGCGCCGCGCTGACGCTGGATGCCATGTTTAACATGAAAGTCACTCCCAGGCTGGACGGCCATGTCGGCATTCGATACTTCGGTGAGAACGGTGATCGCGTACGGCGTGACCGAACCAACCTGGTGGTTCGGGCGATGGAAACAGCTCTCCATTTGAAAGGCTTGGAATTCAGCGGCGCGGATTTTGAAATTTACAGTTCCGTCCCGGTAGGAGTGGGAATGGGCTCGAGCACCGCGGCGGTGCTGGCCGGATTGATTGCGGCGGACAGGCTCTATGGGCTGGGAATGAACGAAAAGACGCTTTTTGAACTGGCGCAGATTTACGAAACGCGAATGGACAACTTGCACGCCGCCTGGCACGGCGGGTTTGTGGCCTGCGTGGGGGAAGGGCCGGTGCGGGTGGTTCGACGGACCTTTGTGCCTGGAGATGTTGTGCTGAGCGTTGTTACCCCGGAAATTGGGTCGCTCGTTGCGGCTGCCGAAGGCGGGAACACGCCGGAGGTCGCCGGGCAGGATGCGTCGTTCCACTTTGAGCGTGCCCGGGCGCTCGCAGACCTGTTTTCGCTGCCGGGGCGGCGCACCACAGCGGGACTGGATCCCGTGGGATCTCCAGCGAATCGGAAGACGGCGCCTGGATTGGAAGAAGCTCTCAAAGTGAGTATGGACGGAGTGATGGGAGTTTTCGTCTGCGGGTCTGGCCCCGGTGTGGGAATTTTGAGCCGGCAGAATGCGGACCGGGCCATCCAGGCTGTGCGGCAGTGCTTCCTGGAGAACGGGACCGCATCAACTTACGGGACGTTCAGGCCAACCAATCTGGGAGCACAGGAGCTGAATGGTGCAATGCCCCAGATCACCTTTCCTGCCTTACGCCGGGCCGAAACTGGCGCGACGAGCGAATCGCTGTCTTAATTCACGCCGATATCGAACAGCGCTCCGATTTCAGTATCCCAGAGTCCTGGCTGGGACGTAATGGCCGTGCAGGTTGCGGCCCGCCTTCGAAAACTTCGGCGACATAAGGGCGCTGTTCGGATGGTGTTTTGCGGCTTTGGCGAGGTAAAACATCGGAATGTCGAACCCGTGGCTGGCCGTGCCTCTCTCCGAGTACGAGCGACACATGATTTCTGTGCGCGTAGGTCAACTGGAGGTCCTTTCAGACCTGTTCTCAACAGTGGTGCGACGCTGCCGTCCAAAATCGGTTGCGATACTGGGAATTGCCGGTGGAAACGGACTCGACCACATAGACAGGGGCATCACCAGCCGGGTTGTTGGAATCGACCTGAACCCCGTATACCTCGAAGCTGTCCGTCGGCGCTATCCGGGTTTGCCAGGTCTTGATCTCCGCTGCGCCGATTTGTCTGAAAAGCTTGTTGACCTGGAACCTGTCCAGCTTGTTCATGCGGCTTTGATTTTTGAGCACGTGGGAATTGGACGCTGCCTGGAGAACGCCACATCGATAGCCGCTCCCGGCGGGAACTTATCCGTTGTGCTCCAGTTGCCGGCCGACGGCGGAGAACCAGAGGTTGCGAGCCGGTTTTCTTCCATCCGCGAGCTAAAGCCTCACTTTTCACTGGTCAGTCCCGCCTGTCTTTGCCAAGAACTCGATGAGCGTGGCTTCCACATGATTCACCGGACAACCCGTCTACTGCCCGGACGCAAAGGATTTTGGATGGGGATTTTCTCTGCTCCCATTTCGTCGCCTGTGTAGCGGCGAGTTTACCTCGCCATATGGCGGCGTAAAGCCGCCGCCACGCGTGCGGACCAGTGCCGAAACACAGGCTCGGCTCAAGTTGCCGAGTATTAGAGGCTCGCCCGCAATGACAGTGCGAATAGGTTTGACCGGTTGGAAATCTCTCTGTTATCGTATCGCTTTACTCTTTTATGGGAGAAGACTTCTAAGTAATGGGAAACGTTAAGGTTACCTTGCCAGACGGCACTCAAAAAGAATATCCACAGGGCACAACTGCTGGCGAAGTGGCGCAATCGATCGGAGCGGGGCTTGCGAAGGTGGCGCTGGCAGCCAAAGTGGATGATCGCCTTGTGGATCTGAGCGCGCCTCTCGAAGCCGATAGCGCTTTCCAGGTGATAACGCCTTCATCGCCGGAAGGATTGACGATCTACCGGCACTCCTCGGCTCATCTGCTGGCGGCTGCGGTACTCGAGCTTTTCCCGGACGCGCACCCCGGCATCGGACCGCCGACGGATACGGGATTCTTTTACGATTTCTACCGCGAAAAACCTTTTACCGAGGCTGACCTGGCCCGGATCGAAGCCAAAATGAAGGAGCTGGCGGACGCCGACATCCCGTACGAACGGGTCTATTTCCCCAAGGCGGAGGGGCTGAAGATTTTCGAGAAGATGGGCGAGTTCCTGAAGTGTGAGCTGATTGAGGAAAAGGCGGAGCCGGTCTTCTCGGCCTACAGGACGGGGAAGTTTCTGGATTTCTGCCGCGGCCCGCATATTCCTTCAACAGGCCGGATCAAGGCGTTCAAGCTGCTCAGCGTTGCCGGAGCGCACTGGAAGGGCGACGAGAAGTCGCACCCGATGCAGCGGATCTACGGCACGGCGTTTTTCTCCAGGAAAGATCTGGACGAGTTCATCAACAAGCTGGAAGAAGCGAAGAAACGCGACCACCGGCGCCTCGGCAAGGAACTGGACCTGTTCAGCATTCAGGAAGATGCTGGGCCGGGCCTGATTTTCTGGCATCCCAAGGGCGGCATCATCCGCAAGGAGATCGAAGACTGGCTGCGCGAGCAGCTTATCGCGCATGGCTACGATATGGTCTATACACCGCACGCCATGCGGCTCCATTTATGGGAAATCAGCGGCCACACCAATTTTTACCGCGAGAACATGTTCGGGCCGATGGAAGTGGAAAATGACCGCTATCAGCTCAAGCCGATGAACTGCCCGGGCCATATTCTTATCTATAAGGATCGCCGCCGCAGCTATCGTGAGCTGCCCATTCGTATGGCGGAGCTTGGGACGGTTTACCGCTACGAGCGTTCGGGCGTGATGCACGGGCTGCTGCGCGTGCGCGGGTTCACGCAGGATGACGCGCACATCTTCTGCATGCCGGAGCAGCTCGAAGGCGAAGTCCAGGATTGCATTGAATTCGCCCAGTTGGTCCTCCAGACATTTGGCTTCGACCGGTTTGAGGTGGAACTCTCCGCGCGTGATCCCGAGCATGCTGAGCACTACGCCGGGACAGTGGAGGAATGGAACCTGGCCGAAGGCGCGTTGATGAACACGCTCAAGAGGATGGAGATTCCCTACAAGTACATGCCGGGCGAAGCTGTGTTTTACGGTCCGAAAATCGACGTCAAGCTGGTGGACGCAATCGGACGGCCCTGGCAGTTGACGACGGTCCAGTTTGATTTCAACCTGCCGCGCCGGTTCGGACTGGAATACACGGCCGCGGACGGCAAGCCGCACACGCCTGTGATGGTCCATCGGGCGCTCCTGGGATCCATTGAAAGGTTTTTTGGCGTCCTGATTGAGCACTACGGGGGCGCGTTCCCGGTCTGGCTCGCGCCCGTGCAGGCGGTGGTGCTGCCCATCAGCGAAAAGCACATGGATTACGCCCGCCAAGTGGCCGCCGAGCTGCGCGCCGCCCGCATCCGCGTGGAGCTGGACGACCGGAACGAAAAACTGAACGCTCGCATCCGCGATGCGCAGCTCCAGCGCGTCCCCTTTATGCTGGTAGTGGGCGACCGCGAGGCGCAGGGCGAAGGGGTGGCCGTGCGGAGACGGGACACGGGCGACGCGGGTTTCCGCCCTCTTTCGGAGTTCAAATCTTACCTTCGCGAACTTATCGACACACGGGCCAATAAATGGTAAACTTTGGAAAGTGGACGATAAAATCAGGACTTACCTTAAGGCAAGAAGTACCAACATTGTTCTGAGCTAAAATGGTCCATGGGACCAGGAGGGCATTTATCAGTCGGAATTTCGTTCGAATCAACGATAGAATTCGCGCCCGGGAAATTCGTCTGATCGACGAGGATGGCAACCAGGTTGGAGTGATGCCGCCCTTTGAAGCCTTGAAGATTGCACGGGAACAAGGTCTCGACCTGGTGGAAGTGGCGCCTCAGGCAAATCCGCCCGTCTGCCGCATTATTAATTACGGCAAATACCTGTACCAACTGAGCAAAAGGCAGCATGAAGCCCGCAAGCACCAGAAGGCCGCCGGACTGAAAGAAGTGAAGATGCGTCCTCGCATCTCGGTCCATGACTATGAGACCAAGCGGAACCGCATCACTGAGTTTTTGAAGGAAGGAGCGAAGGTCAAGGCTGCCATCATGTTTCGTGGGCGCGAAAACGCGCACCGGGACCTGGGCTGGGAAATGATGCGGCGCCTGGCAGAAGACCTCAGCGAAATAGGACAACTGGAGATCGGCCCGCGGCAGGAGGGGCCGAACTTGTCGGCCATCTTTTCTCCAAGAAAGCCCACGGCTAAAGCGGGGAAGTCTCCCGCGCGCCCAGCCAGCCAACGCGCACAGCAGCCGCAGGAGCAGGAGCAGCCGAAACCTGCGCCCGTGCATGAAACCTCCGGAGGATAGTTTTGCCTAAGATGAAACTGAAGACGCATAAGGGCGCTGCCAAGCGGTTCAAGCTGACTGCCAGCGGAAAAGTGATGAGCGGCCACGCAGGAGCCCGCCACATTCTGACCTCAAAGACGCGGAAGCGCAAAAGGAAGCTCGGAGCGTCCTCCGTGATCGCGGGCGCTGATGTCCATCACGTGAAGGCCATGCTGCCGTACGGCCGCTAAGCTAATCTTTCTGAATACACGCTCAAGAGAATATCTGGACGGGTGCTGGTGTGGCACGCGGCGTGGAGGGGCATTCGAGCTTGCCGGCGGAGTCTCGTAAGTGCCACTACACCGGAACGGCACACCTGATCTATAATGCTTTACTTGCTGTAAGCGGTGTTTTGCGGGTGCGGAAGGGCTAAGGGCAGGGTGCCTTTGCTGCCCCGAAATTCTCTGAAAGGAGTAAACCCATGCCAAGAGTCAAGCGCGGAACTGTGCGCCGCGCCCAGCGCAAGAAGCTCGCCAAGCTCACCAAAGGCTATTTCCTCAAGAAGAGCAAGCTCTACAAATTCATGAAAGAGGCCGCGGACCGCGCGGGGCGCTTTGCCTATCGTGACCGCCGGCGCAAGAAGCGGGACTTTCGCCGTCTCTGGATCGTGCGGATTGGCGCGGCCGCGCGGCAGCACGAGCTGACCTACAGCCAGTTTATTCACGGGTTGAAAAAACTGGGCGTGGAGCTTGATCGCAAATCTCTCGCCGAGATGGCTGCCATGGACCAGCCGGCTTTTGCCGGGCTCGCAGCCCGGGTGAAGACGGCCTTGAAGGCAGGCTAAGATATGTCCGGATCCGAAATTGAAAATCGGATTCCCCCAAAGAAAGCTGGAACGCGGCCAAGGATGCTGATCGCTCACAAGGCCGCCAAGACACTGAAGGACCTCGGCATCAGTACTCCTGAGGCCATCAGCGAGTTGTTCGCCGAGGTTGCGGCGCATCTGGACGACGAGCGGCAGGCGCTGGTTGCGCAGGGCGCCTCCGATGAGCGGGAGCGCGGCCAGAAGGTCAAGGACCTGCGCGACCGCTGGCTGGCACGCAAGGGCGGCATCGTCTCGCTGATCGACGAAAACTGGCTGAAAACGGCCTCAAAAGAACTAAAGCCTGCGGTGGGCCGCGCATTCAATGAACTGCGCCGGCATGCGGCTTCCGTTGATGCTGAGGAACTTCTTCAGGAGGTCCCGGTCCGTGGCGGCGCGGCGCGGGCGCGCGGAGCTGCCGCCGATGCCGGTCCTGCCGCGAGCTGTTTCGACCTCACGCTGCCGGGTTACCGAAGACCGCTGGGCTCCGTCCATCCCGTTACTCAGGTGATGCGGGAGATCGAAGATATCTTTCTTGGGCTTGGGTTTTCCATCGAGTCGGGGCCGGAAATCGAATCGGTCTATTACAATTTTGATGCGCTCAATATTCCCGATAGCCATCCGGCGCGGGATGACTGGGACACGCTGTACGTGAATTCTGAAACCGTGTTGCGCACCCACACATCTCCGGTGCAGATTCGCGCCATGGAGAAGCACGGGGCGCCACTTTATATCCTTTGTCCTGGGAAGGCCTACCGGCACGACAACCCGGACTCCACACACGCCACCATGTTCCACCAGGTGGAGGGGTTGGCGGTTGATACCGACGTCACCTTTGCAGACTTGAAGGGAACGCTGGATTATTTTGCAAAAAAATTTTTCGGCGACCGGATCAAGACCAACTTTTCTCCCAGTTTCTTCCCCTTTACGGAGCCCAGCGGTGACCTGTCCATCAGTTGCGTCTTCTGCGGCGGGGAAGGCTGCCGGGTCTGCAAGGAGAGCGGCTGGGTTGAGGTGATGGGCTGCGGAATGGTGCACCCGGACGTGCTGCGGCACGGCGGCATCGATCCGGAGCGCTACTCCGGCTGGGCGTTCGGGCTGGGCGTTGAGCGCTTTGCGATGATGAAGTATGACATCAACGATATCCAGCTTTTCCACCAGGGTGACGTGCGGTTTCTGGAGCAATTCTGACAGCCCCATTTCCTGCCGCTGGCTTGCGCGGGTGATCGCAGTTCTTTTTTGAAGAATCGCAAATGAAGGTCTCCCTGAACTGGTTGAAAGAATTCGTGGAAATTCCGGTGGATGCCCGCCGCCTGAAGGCCGACCTCATTTCCATAGGTCTGAATGCGGAATCGTTCCGGGCGGTGGGTGAAGACGTCGTGTTTGAGGTGGAAGTCACCAGCAACCGGCCCGACTGCTTAAGCCATTACGGCATAGCGCGGGAAGTTGCGGCGCTCTATCGCAAGCGGCTGGCGACGCTCCAGTTCACTTGCAAGGAAATCAGCGCGCCGGCATCCACCGAGGCCTCCATCGAGATTCTGAATCCGGAGCTCTGCGCGCGCTATTGCGGCCGCGTGGTCCGCGGCGTTGAGGTTAAGCCTTCGCCGGAGTGGCTGGCGCGGCGCCTCGAGGCCATCGGCCAGCGCCCCATCAACAATGTTGCCGATGCTACCAACTACGTACTCATGGAGCTGGGCCATCCGCTCCACGCATTTGACCTGATGCGCCTTGAAGGGCACAAAGTGGTGGTCCGATCCGCCCGGCCGGGAGAACATTTGCGGACCCTGGACGGCGTAGACAGAACGCTTGCGGCCAGCGACCTGGTGATTGCGGACTCCAGTCGCCCGGTTGCTCTGGCGGGTGTCATGGGCGGTGAAGCATCCGAGATCTCCGGCCGCACTCATACGGTTTTGCTGGAGAGCGCCTGGTTCGATCCTGCGAGCGTCAGACGCACTTCGAAATCCCAGGGCCTGCACACGGAAGCTTCACACCGCTTCGAGCGCGGCGCCGACATTGAGATGGCCCCGGTAGCTCTTGACCGCGCGGCGATTCTGATTGCCCAGCTCGCAGGTGGCGAGGTCCTGCGCGGGGCGATCGATGTTTATCCCGTTCCCCGGTGGCGGACCCATATCGAACTACGGCGAAAGGAAATCCACCGCATTCTGGGGGAGGAAGTCCTTTGGGAGGAAGTCGAGCGAGTGCTTCGCGCGCTCGGCTTTAAGGTTGAGCGCCGGGGAACCGAGGGCTGGCGAGTGACGCCACCGCTGGCACGCCTGGACGTGGACCGGGAAGTCGACCTGATTGAGGAAGTGGCCCGCCACTACGGCTACAACCGGTTACCCGCTCGAGTGCGCCGCGCACCGCCTCGGCTCGCCACGGACGAGACTCGGGAGAAAGAACTCAGAATTAGTGGCACGCTGGTGGCGCTCGGATACCGTGAAATTATTCCCCCTGCCATGGTCGATCCAGAGGAGAACGCGAGATTCACGGACCGTCCTCCGGTGATTCTGGAGAATCCGCTCAGCCAGGATGCTTCCGTCATGCGGTCCTCCGCGATGCCGAGTATGATCCATACGGTGAAGTGGAACCTCGACCGTTACCGCAGCGACCTTCGCCTTTTTGAGATGGGAAAGGTCTACAGCGCGGAGGACAAGGGACTGCCCGATGAGCGCCGTGTGCTGGTGCTCGGTGCAACTGGGAGCCGCGAGCCCGGGACAGTAGACAGCAAAGGACCGGCGATCAGCTTTTTCGATTTGAAGGGTGAGGTCGAACAGGTGCTGGACGATTTTGATTTGCCCAGGCTCAGATTTGAGTCCTTTCAAATTGAATACCTCGAGGAAGGGCTTGCCGGCCGGTTCCTTGCGGCGGACGGAGCCATTGCCATGCTGGGTCGCCTGAATGAAGGCTTGGCGCGCGGCTACAAACTGCGGCAGGCCGTGTGGGTGGCGGAACTCGATCTGGACGCTTTGCTGCGGGCCCCCTTAAACCAGAAAAGTTTTAAGTCGATTTCAAAATTTCCGCCAGTCGAGCGCGACTTTTCGCTGGTGCTGCCCGGCAGCACCTCGTACGGGCGGCTGGAAGAAGCGATTCGAGGGCTGGGGATTGAGGACCTGCAATCCGTGAAGCCGGTTGAACGCCGTTCCAGTCACGAACTCCCGGAAGGCACGATTCCAGCGGGGCACGCGAGCCTGCTGTTGCGCATCACATTTCAAAGTCCGACGCGCACGCTGGCGGGCGATGAGGTTGAACTTCAAAGTCGTCGAATTATTGACGCCCTTGAGCCCTTGGGGATTCAAATTCGGGCGCAGGGATAAACGGAGGGAACGGGGCACCCATGGATCTGAACGAAAGTTTCCAGCAGTTGGAAGAGAAACTGGCCAGGGCCGGCGAGGTCCTCAAACGCGCTGTTGCAGAAAAGCGTGATCTTCAGAATACGGTTGAATCACTGAAGCGGGACAAGGGCGGCAGTCAGGAGCGTCTGGAGTCGCTGCAGAATGAGGTCAAGGTATTGAGGCGCGAACGGGAAGAAGTCCGTGCTCGCATTGAGAAGCTGCTGGGCCAGATCGAGCAATTGACGGGCGACGGCACGGCGGACCAATAATTCGCAGTTCACAGAGGCCCCGCTGCGCACAATCGGCAATGGGCAGAAAGGAGGGCGCTTGGATAATCCAACAGGTTCCGTCCGAATCGAAATTTACGATCAGGAGTATCACGTCAAGGGCCTGAATTCAGCTTATCTCGAAGAGCTGGCACAATATGTGGACGGCAAAATGCGCTCGATTGCGACGCGAAGTCACAATGTGGATTCGTTGCGGGTGGCGGTGCTCGCAGCGCTTAATATCGCAGATGAATACCATCAGATGAAGTCCAGGTACGAAGCGACCACGCGGCAAGTGGAGCAGAAGTTCGGCGAGTACAACGCGGCGCTGGACCGGCTGCTGAAGCCCGCTGTCTGACTACCCGCCACCGTTCCGCATGGCTGAATTGGTCCGATTTTTTCGTGCGCGGCGCCGATTCCTTCATCGCGCCGCTGTCTCCCAGGAGAGTTTTGCAAGACACTGTACGAATTCTTTACATCGGCGACATTTTCGGGAGGCCGGGGCGAAGCATCTTGAAAGAACGCCTGCCGGAGCTTTTGTCGCAATATGCGCCCGACCTGGTGCTAGCCAACGGCGAGAATGCAGCGGCGGGTTTCGGCATTACTCCGGGCCTGGTGGACGAGTTGCTGGGACTTGGCATCGCTGTCCTCACCACGGGAAACCACATCTGGGACAAAAAGGAAATCTTTCCCTATCTGGCGGAACACTCTGACGGCCCTCTGCTTCGTCCCGCGAACTATCCGCCGCAGGTGCCCGGGCGAGGTCTCTACGTAGGCAAAACCCGGGCGGGGCTTGAGTTCGCCGTGATCAATCTGCAAGGGCGCGTCTTCATGCCGGCGATTGATTGTCCTTTCCGGACTGTCGATAGCCTGCTGGAAAGCATTCCAGCATCGGTGAAACTGCGTTTTGTGGACATACATGCCGAGGCCACCTCAGAAAAGCTCGCCATGGGATGGCACCTGGATGGACGTGTCACCGCGGTGGTGGGAACGCACACTCACGTTCCCACAGCGGACGAGATGGTCTTGCCTGCCGGCACCGCCTACATCACTGACCTCGGAATGACGGGTCCCTATGAATCGGTGATCGGAATTGATAAGGATATCGCCATCCGGAAATTCCTGAGCCAGCTTCCCGAAAGGTTCGACGTTGCGAACGGGGACGTCCGGCTCTGCGGGGTGTTGGTGGAGGCCGATGCCGGGACGGGCCGCGCGGTTTCGATCGAGAGAGTGGTCCGGAAACAGGGCGGCAGCGAGCCACGGCCGTCCGCCAGTTGAAGTGAGTTCATGCCTGTGTTAGTGTGTTAACTCATGAGTGAACAGGCTGGCAGACGATGGGCCCCGCCGTGAAAACCAGAACGTCCAACCCTGATCTTTTATCACAAATCGACCTGGAACGGCTGCCCTGCCACATCGCTGTGATCATGGACGGCAATGGCCGATGGGCCCGGAAGCGGCATTTGCCCAGGATTGCGGGGCATCGGGCGGGCATTGGAGCGGTGCGGCAGGTGGTTGAAGCCTGTGCCCGTCTGGGGATTCCCTGCCTTACTCTTTACGCCTTTTCGGTGGAAAACTGGAAGCGGCCCAGAACGGAAGTGAAGCTTCTGATGGGTTTGCTCCGCGAGTTCCTGAAGAAGGAGATTGCGGAACTGAACCGGAATAACATCCGGTTCAACGCCATCGGAAGGGTTGAGAGCCTGCCGGCAACCGTGCAGCGCGACCTGAGCGAGACGGTCGATAAGACCAGGTCGAATACGGGCTTGAAACTGACTCTGGCCCTGAACTATGGCGGACGGGCCGAGCTGATTGACGCCGTCCGGAGCCTGGCGACCGACTTGAAAAGGAACGAAGCGCTTGATCCTGGGTCCATCACCGAGGAGAGTTTCAGCCGCCACCTCTACACCCGCGATCTGCCCGATCCGGACCTTCTGATTCGCACCAGCGGCGAGATGCGGTTGAGTAACTTTCTCCTTTGGCAGGTTGCCTATAGCGAGATATGGGTGACCAATATCCTGTGGCCGGATTTCACGGAGCGCGAACTTTTGCAAGCTGTCATCGATTTCCAGCGGCGGGAGCGCCGCTATGGCGGGCTACGCTGATGTTGCAGGCATTTCTTGGACCACTGCCTGACCCCTTCCCGTTGATCCCATGAAGCGACGGATTCTAACCGGGTTACCACTGGCTCTTGTTGCTGTGTACCTGATCGTTCAGGACCGTGAATGGTTGTTTACGCTCGCCGTGCTGGCCACCGTGATGATCAGCCTTCACGAGTATTTCCACATCAGCAGAGAGGCTGGCTTGGGGGGCTGGCCCTGGATGGGCTACCTGGGGGCAGGGCTGCTTTGCCTGTTCCAATACGCTGATCTCCAAGGGTTTGCGCTCAGCGAATCGACGCTGCTGCTGGTGCTGGTTCTGACAATCCCGATTGTTGGTCTAGCCAGGGTCTCTGACCTGAAAACGTACACGGGCGGGCTGGCTTCCACATTGTTGGGGGTTCTTTATATAGGGTTTGCTTTTTCATGGATTATTCCTCTACGTTTTGCCGAACCGGTTACCGGCCTGCGCCTCGTCATCTTGCTTTTCCTGGTGGTCTGGGCGGGAGACATCTTTGCGTACACCGTTGGGCGCGCGATGGGGCGAATACCCCTGGCAAAATCCATTTCTCCCAAAAAAACTGTTGAGGGGGCTGTCGCTGGGCTTGCCGGAGGCGTACTGGCTGCCTTGGGCTTTACATATTGGTTTTGGCAGACAGGCGACCAAAAAACAGTTATCCTGATAGCAGGCGTGGTTGCCCTGGCCGGACAGGCCGGCGACCTTGTGGAATCTGCCCTCAAACGGGCTGCCAGCCTGAAGGATTCGGGAACGATCCTTCCCGGGCACGGTGGATTGCTTGACCGAATTGACAGCCTCTTGTTTGCCGCCCCGACCTTATGGTTGGCTTGGCGCCTGAAGGACTTCTGGCATTGATGAAGGGACTGTGCATTCTGGGCTCGACCGGTTCGATCGGTCAAAACTGCCTCAACGTGGTCAGGGGGCGCGAGGACCGTTTTCGCGTGGCCGCGCTTTCTGCAGGCAAAAATCTGGAGGTCCTGGCCGCCCAGATTGCCGAGTTCCGCCCCTCTGTGGCCGTGGTGGCGGATACGGCCTCGATCTCCGCGTTGCACGGCCGCCTCCAGGCACTGGGCTTCTGTGAAAACGTCCAGATTCTGGCCGGGACCGAAGGCCAGCTTGAGGCGGTCCATCATCCCGATGTTAATTTCGTTGTTGCGGCGTCCCATGGCACCACCGGCCTTGTGGCTGTGTATCAGGCTATCTGCGCGGGTAAGGCGGTAGGACTGGCCAACAAGGAAGTCATGGTGGTGGCTGGCGAACTGGTTACCCGCACTGCGCGTGAGCGCGGCGTGGAGGTGCTTCCGATTGACAGCGAACACTGCGCCATCCACCAATGCCTGCGGTCGGGGGCCCATCGGGAAGTCCGACGGTTGATCCTGACGGGTTCCGGCGGCCCCTTTCTCAAGACCGCTCGAAGGCGCCTGGAGGATGTGACTCCTGAGCTGGCGCTCAAGCATCCGGTGTGGAAGATGGGAGGCCGGATCACCATCGATTCCGCCACCCTGATGAACAAGGGCCTTGAAATCATTGAGGCCCACTGGCTTTTTGGTTTTCCCTCGCAGCAGATTGACGTCATGATCCATCCCGAATCGATCATTCATTCCATGATCGAGTTCTGCGACGGTTCTGTGATGGCCCAGCTCTCCGTCGCCGACATGCGGCTTCCCATTCAATACGCGCTCACCTACCCCGCGCGTATGGATGCCGATGGGCACCTGCCTCTGCTGGACTTGATTGCGGCCGGAAGTCTCCACTTCAGGGAACCGGACGGGCGCCGCTTCCCGTGCCTGGACCTTGGAAGGGCCGCGCTTGAGCAGGGCGGGGTGGCGCCCTGCGCGCTGAATGCCGCCGATGAAGTCGCCGTGGAGGCGTTTCTGAGGGGTGAACTGCGTTTCCCCGATATACCCCGTGTGATTGAAAAGGTGATGCGCGAGACCCCTTCGGGTCATCCAAACACCATGGAAGACGTTTTGGAAAGCGACCGGCAAGCGCGGTTATATGCGCGCGAGTCAGTGGCTTCGATGGCGCATCCGTACACGGTTGTGTGAACTGAAGAAAGGTTAGCTCATGGTTTCAAGCTTTTTCACTGACGTCGTTGTCGTCATCCTGGTCTTGGGAGTGATGGTCTTTGTTCATGAGGCAGGCCATTTTCTGGCGGCCAAGGGATTTGGCGTACGCGTCGTAACGTTTTCGCTGGGCTTCGGCAAGCGAATTTTTGGATTCGAGCGAGGTGGGACCGATTACCGGGTCAGCGTCCTGCCGCTGGGCGGCTATGTCAAAATGGCAGGCGATGATCCCACGGCCGTCCTGACCGGTGATGCGGGCGAGTTTCTGAGCCGCCCGCGCTGGCAGCGATTCGTCATCATCCTGATGGGTCCGATGATGAACTTCGTCCTGGCCGTGGTGGTCCTTGCCGGGCTTTACATGTTCCATTTCGAGAGGCCGGCATATGAGGACCAGCCCGTCGTGATCGGCGCCGTCGAGCCAAGTTCAGCGGCAGCAGATGCCGGGCTCCAGGCCGGGGACAAGGTCGTACAGTTTGACAGCGTCAAGGATCCCCAGTGGCGCAACATTAAATTCAAGGTCCTGACGGGCGCAGATCATCCCATTCCTCTCACCGTTGACCGCAGCGGCCAGGTCCTGCACATGAGCCTCACTCCGCATACCGAAGGCCCGGATGGCGCGGGTGTCGCCGGATGGTATCCTTACGTCCCCCTGGTGATTGACAGCGCGGAGCCAGGCCAGCCAGCCAGCGAGGCAGGATTGGAATCAGGCGATATGATTGTCGGCCTGAACGGCAAACCGATTTATTACTGGGCGCTGATTGTCCAGGACCTCAGGGACAGTAAAGGCCAGCCTGCTGACCTTACGGTGCAACGCGGCGAAAGACAATTTCAGGTGCAGGTGAAGCCGGCATATACAGACGTGATGGGCCTGAAGACCTGGCGGATTGGAGTGACGATCCGCCAGACGGAGTTTGCAGTCCGCAGGTTGCCGCCCGTAACGGCTGTGGAATACGCCGTCACAGCGAATTACCGGTATTTTCTGGAAACATTCGACGTACTGGGAAAAATTGTGACCCGCCAGATGTCCACGAAGTCGCTTGCCGGGCCGATTGGAATTGCTCAGATTTCCGGTGAAGCCTACCGCCGGGGAATCGCTGACCTTTTGCTCTTCGTTTCCTTCATCAGCCTGCAGTTGGGAATCGTTAACCTGCTGCCAATTCCTGTGATGGACGGCGGGCATATCTTCATGCTGGCGATCGAGGGCTTGATGCGGCGCGATCTGAGCCTGGCCGTCAAGGAGCGGGTTATCCAGGTGGGGGTCGTGCTGATAGTCCTCCTCTTTGTGTTTGTGATGTATAACGATATTATGAAGACGCTGCGTCCTTCCTGACGGCGGGCGCACCGGTTCGAACTTCGAACAGGGACGGTTAACCGTGAACTTTAGCGATAAAGAGTTCTTTCCTGGCAGACGCAAAACCCGGCCGGTGAAAGTGGGTCGATACACGATTGGCGGGGATGCCCCGATTGTCGTGCAGTCCATGACCAAGACGGACACGCGCGATGTTGACAAGACGGTTGAGCAGGTCCAGCAACTGGAGGAGGCTGGATGCGAAGTCGTGCGTCTGGCTGTGCCTGATGTTGAAGCGGCAAAAGCCTTGAAGGACATTCGGAAGAGATGTCCCGATTCCGTGCTGGTCTCGGACATTCATTTCCAGTATAAGTTCGCACTGATGGCTCTGGATGCGGGAATTGACAAGCTGCGCATTAATCCCGGCAATATCGGTGACGCGGAGAAGGTCCGCACCGTGGTGCGGCGCGCGCAGGAGCAGAAGGTGCCGATCCGGATTGGAGTGAATGCGGGCTCGCTCGAGCGGCGGCTGCTGGAAAAATACGGGTTTCCGACTCCCGAAGCGATGGCCGAGAGCGCGGAATATCACATCCGAATCCTGGAAGATCTGGGCTTTGGTGACACCATCGTTTCTCTGAAATCCTCAAACGTTAAGCTCACAGTGGCAGCTTACCGGCTGCTGGCCCAACGCTGCGATTACCCGTTTCACCTTGGCATCACCGAGGCGGGGACGCAGTTTTCCGGTACGGTCAAGTCCTGCGTGGGTATGGGCATGCTGCTGGCCGAAGGCATTGGCGACACGATTCGGGTTTCGCTGGCCACCGATCCCCGGGAAGAAGTTCGAGTGGCGTATGAGCTGCTGAAATCGCTGGAGCTCCGCAGCCGCGGGCCGGTGGTGATTGCATGCCCCACCTGCGGTCGTCTGGAAGTTGACCTCTTCAAGATCGCGGGCGAAATCGAGCAGGCCACTTCTCACATCAAGATGCCGCTCTCGCTGGCGGTGATGGGTTGCGCCGTCAACGGCCCGGGTGAAGCGCGCGAAGCCGACCTGGGTGTAGCTGCAGGACGCGGCAATGGGATGATTTACCGCCAGGGGAAAGCGATCCGACGCGTGAGTGAAGATGAAATCGTTCCTGCGCTGCTCGAGGAGATTGAGCGTTTTGTGGCGGACAAGACCGCCGGCCGAGTGACGGACACCCACGAGTCTGTTGAAGAAGCTCCTGCTCCTTCAAGCCCCCTCGTCAGCCTCCAATAGGCCGGGGAATCTATGCCCTGTCCCATTCTCGCGGCTGCCGGAGAATTGTGGTCTGTTCCGCCGGCCCGCGCGACCGCTCGTGTCGAACTCGGCTTTGCGGGCCCTTTCCCAACATGGCGCGCCTTGAAGACCTTCCACTTACACACCGGCTTTTCGTTGAGACCTACCCCTTCCGAAAGGTGGATTGGTCGCCGGGCGCGCGGCTCGCAAAACCGCTAACACAGTGCAGGCTTGCCCTCATTACTTCTGCAGGTGTACACCTTCCCGGCCAGCCCCCATTTGACCTGGCTTTTCGCGGCGGTGATTTTTCCTTTCGCGAGTTGCCCAACACGCTTGACGTTCGTCACCTGAGGATCTCCCACAGGAGTTCTGATTTCGACCAGACGGGCGCCAGGTTGGACGCAAACCTGGTGTTTCCGCTTGACCGATTCCGGGAGCTTGAGGAGCGGGGCGAAATCGGAGGGTTGAACCACCGGCACTTTAGTTTTATGGGCTCGATTTCGGCGCCCGGTAAATTGCTTAAAGATTCCGCGCCGCGGGTCCGAGAGATGCTGCGCGAGGATCGGGTGGACGCTGCTTTCCTGGTGCCGACCTGACCCATGTGCAATCAGTCGGTCGGGCTGATCGCTGGTATCATTGAACAGGCCGGAATCGCCACCATCGGGTTGTCGCTTCTGAAGATGGTCACCAGGAAAGTGAGACCTCCGCGAAGCCTGCACGTGCCATTTCCGCTGGGCTACCCGCTGGGCGAGCCAAATGACGCAAGGCTTCAGCAGCAGGTTGTCCGGGCGGCGTTGAATTTGCTGCAAAGCACGGATGAACTTCCGATTCTGCAGGACTTTGTGTCGGGCTGAGCCCGCCGCGGTTTTGGTCTGGCACTTCAGAAGAGGTGAAAGACTTCCGCGCTTTTCATATCGATTCCATAGTTGGCGTTTGCTGTGGCGCCGGCCAGAATTTTCGAAATGTAGCTCCCTGGAGACGGAGGTGAGGGACGATGGCAAAGTTCCAGGAATTCGCCTTTATGGACGCAACCCGGCAGGCGGAACTGTTGCGGCGGAAGGAAGTCACGCCAGTCGAGCTGGTGGACGCTGCAATCGGACGAATCGAGCGAATGAATCCCGTTTTGAACGCGGTGGTCACACCGATGTATGAGCAGGCGAGGGAAGCTGCTCAGGGAGTTTTGCCTGAGGGCCGGTTCCGTGGGGTCCCTTTCCTTTTGAAAGACCTTGTGGCGTCTTATGCCGGTGTCCGGATGACGTGTGGCAGCGCGTTCTTGCGCGATTTCGTGCCGGACCACGACAGCGAACTCGTCCGCAGGCTAAAGCGGGCGGGATTGGTTATCGTTGGCAAAACGAACACTCCTGAACTCGGGATTGTTCCGACGACGGAGCCGCTGTCGTTCGGCCCGACGCGAAACCCCTGGGACCTTAAGCGTTCGACGGGCGGTTCGAGCGGTGGATCGGCGGCCGCTGTGGCGGCGGGCATCGTGCCTGTGGCACATGCGAATGACGGCGGTGGTTCCATTCGCATCCCGGCCTCCTGCTGTGGGGTTTTTGGACTCAAGCCCACCCGGGCACGCAACCCTCTGGGGCCGGAGCTGGGCGACATCATGGGGGGTCTAGTTGCCGAGCATGTGGTCTCGCGCTCCGTCAGGGACAGCGCCGCCCTGCTGGATTGCCTTGCTGGGCCCGAAGTCGGCGACCCGTACTGGGCGCCGCCTCCCGTTCGATCCTACGCTGAGGAAGTTGCAATCGATCCCGGTCGGCTCCGCATTGCCTTTTCAACCAGGGCGCCCACCGGGGCGAAGATTCATCCCGATTGTGTGGAGGCGGTCCGCGATGCTGCTGGTTTGTGCGTTGATCTTGGGCACGAGGTGAGCGAGGGATCTCCGGACATAAACGGCGCATTGCTGGTCCAGGCATTTACGTCTGTTTGGGCGGCAGGATGTGCCGCCGCCATCGATGGATTTGCGCTGTTGGCCGGGAGCACACCGAAGCCGGATTGCTTCGAGCCTCTGACGTGGGCGCTTTATGAAACGGGCCATCGCACGACAGGACCGGCGTATCTGATGTCCCAGGCGATTTTGCAGCAGATTGCACGCCAAATTGGCCGGTTCATGGAGAAATTCGATGTCTGGTTGACTCCCACGCTTGCCGAACCGCCCTTGCTGCTCGGCTCGTTCGACGCAACTCCGGATGATCCCATGCGGGGATTTCGCCGTGCGGTGGACTACGTTCCATTTACTCCCATTGCCAATGCCACGGGGCAGCCCGCGATGTCGGTCCCACTCTATTGGAACAAGGAAGGCTTGCCGGTGGGGGCGCACTTTTTTGGGCGCTTTGGGGAGGAGGGGACCCTGTTCCGGCTTGCGGCACAGCTTGAAGCCTCACGCCCCTGGGACCACCGCCGGCCGCCTGTTCAGGGCTGAGGCGGGTCGCGAGCAGATCCCTACATCCCTGATTGGTTATGTGTGGGCCGGGGTGGAACGGCGGGACTCGGGCAATGCCCCGCCCAACCTCTTCGTCAGCCGAAAGAATTTCAGTGATCTCTGGACATCCTGCTGTATCTGACGCTTGAGGCCCTCGGCATTTGGGAATTTGATTTCGTCGCGCAACCGATGTAGAAATTCAACCTGCATTTCTTCAGAAGCGATTTCCCCGCAAAAATCCAGGAGAAAGCTCTCGACCGTCAGGCGATGATGTCCGAAAGTGGGCTTGTGGCCGACGTTCGTCACCGAATCGTAAAGCGTGCCGTTCAGAAGGGTGCGCGTGACATAAACGCCGATTCGCGGTAGAAGCTGCTCCACCGGCCCGAGATTGAGCGTCGGTACTGTCTGCTTGCGGCCCACGCCTTCCCCTGCCGCGATTATCCCGCTCACCGCATACGGCCTGCCGAGCATCCGGCCGGCCATTACCACGCGGCCCTCGGAAAGAAACTGGCGAATCTGGCTGCTTGAGACTCGATGGCCGCGCACCTTGATCATAGGCAGGGTTTCGACGCGGAAACCACTTTTCCTGCCGAGTTCATCGAGCACAGTTGTATCTCCAGCGCGTTGATGGCCAAATCGAAAATTTGACCCCACGTGAACGATGGCGGCATGAAGCTTATCCATCAGAATACTGGCGGCAAATTCCGCCGGAGACAGCAAAGACAGTTCCCTCGTGAAACGCAAAACCATGAGCAGATCGATGTCTTCCCGCTCAATCAGACGGGCTTTCACAACAAGAGGAGTGAGGATTCTCGGCGCGTGCTCGGGAGCGAGGACTTGTGCCGGGTGCGGGTCGAATGTGACGACCACGGAAGTCGCATTAAGTTCTCGGGCCGAGTCCACCACACGGGCGAGCAACTCGCGGTGGCCCAGGTGAATTCCGTCAAAGCTGCCGATGGTCACAGCGCTCTTTTGAAGAGGCTCACGCAGTTCAGAAAGCTCACGGACAACTCGCATGGGTCAGTCCAGACTTACTTCCAGCCCGTCATAGGCCAGCCTAACGTTGGGCGGCAGGCTGGCGTTCGTTTCCTCATGGCCCAGTTCGTGGGCGATGTGAGTGAAATATGCCCGCGCCGGGTTGAGGCGGTTGACCAGGGCCAGAGAATTCTCAATGGTCGAATGCGTCGGATGAGGTTTATGGCGCAACGCATCGAGTATCAGCACGTCCAGGCCCTCCAGCATTTCCAGAGTCGGGTCTGGAATCGTGCTGAAATCGGTGACATAAGCCGCGTTGCCAAAACGGAAACCGAGAACTGGCAGGTTTCCGTGAAATACGGGCAGGGGAATCAATTGTGTTCCCCAGAGACTAAAAGGGCCATCGATCAGATGAGGATCAACTTTCAGAATCCCGCCATAGGGATAAGTCTGGTCAAAGATGTAGGTGAAGATCCGGCGCAAACTCTCCATGCAGCGATCGTCCGCGTAGAGCGGGATGGGATCTTTCTGCCGGAAATAATATGGACGAACGTCATCCAATCCCAGCACGTGGTCGGCGTGGGCGTGAGTGAAGACGATGGCGTCCACCCGCTCGATCTTCTGGCGCAGGGCCTGCGCGCGAAAGTCGGGGGTGGTGTCAATCACCAAAGTGCGGCCGGAGTATTCCAGCAACAGGGACGGACGGGTCCGCTTGTCGCGCTCGACCGTCGAGGTGCAGACGGCGCAACCGCAGCCGACGGTCGGAACTCCTGTGGATGTACCGGTACCCAGGAAAGTCAGTTTCATTTCTGCTTGCTTGCCTGCTTCTGCACTTCAAGATAGGTCATTCGAAGTTCGTAGAGGACATCCTCAAGGAGTTTGGATTCCTGACCGGTCAGATTCCCGCGTGTCTTTTCCTGCAATACTTCCAGGAGATCGATGGTCCGGCTGGCGTTGGCCAGGTCGGTCGGGATGTATTCTCCACCCGGCCCCGGAAGCAATCCGAGCTGGAACATTGCCGTGGTGCTCAGATACGACACCAGCACGGCGAACCGCTCCGAGGCTTCCTCCTCTTCGGGTTCAGGTTCGACCGGCGACGCCGGCTGGGGCCTGGGCGGAACGCGCGATTCGGGCTCCCGCTTCTTCTCCTCCTTCTCAAGCTGGCCCGGAATGCGGTTTCCCTCGCTGGTGAAAGTCCGGCGGTCAACGACCTTAAACCCCGATGATTCAGTATTTTCCTCTGGCATGGAAATCCTTTCGAGTGGTTAACACTCCTGACAGCAAGGGTAATTCCGCAGTTATGCTGAATAAATAGTTTAGCAACAAGCCCTCTTCCTGAACAAGCGCGCCCACTTGCCCTCGAACTATCAACGGCGTGAGAAAGGGGCTTACAGGGGACGGCATATCTCCAAATGTTAGCCTGAAAAAAATAGAACAGGCAAATTGTGGCGCTATTGCGCGTGATTTCGATGGCTTGGTACATTAGGGGATTCATTGACGAACCAAGAGTCTGGTGAAAACAATGGGCAAAACTGCGGGAGAAAAGCTTGCCAGCCTGGTGAACCTGATGGCGCACCTTCGAGGGCCGGATGGCTGCCCGTGGGACCGCGATCAGGACTATGACAGCATCAAGGGTATGCTGCTCGAAGAAGCCTATGAGGTTGTTGACGCTGTCAATCTGAAGGATTTTGCAGGGCTGGAAGAAGAGCTGGGCGATCTGCTCTTTCAGGTGGTGTTTTATTCGCGCCTCGCGGAAGAGGACGGAAAATTTGATATCGATGGCGTCATCCAGAACGTGTATGACAAGCTGGTCCGGCGGCATCCGCATGTTTTCGGTGAAACGCGAGTTGCAAATGCTGAGGAAGCCTTGAAGAGCTGGACGGCGGCAAAAGAAAAAGAAAAGAAGAGCCATACCGATTCTGAGAACGCATCCTTGTTGGATGGAATCGCCGCCGCGCTTCCTTCCACTTTGGAAGCTTACGAACTGGGCCTGCGGGCGGCTGAGGCCGGATTTGACTGGGAGAAAGTGGAAGACCTTCTTGACAAAATTGAGGAGGAAATACACGAAATACGCAAAGAACTCACGGCCCGCCCCGAGCCTGACCCGCATCACCTCGAAGAAGAAGCCGGTGACTTGATGTTTGCCGTGGCCAACCTCACCCGGATGATACGTTCTGACCCGGAAAGTTGCCTCCGCGAGGCAAACCAAAAGTTCCGAAGAAGGTTTCAGGAGCTTGAAGTTGAGGTGAAACGGCGTGGGAAGTCGGTGCGGAATTGTGCTCC
This sequence comes from Terriglobia bacterium, assembly GCA_035712365.1. Lineage (NCBI taxonomy): Bacteria > Pseudomonadati > Acidobacteriota > Terriglobia > Terriglobia bacterium. Next base: position 33,742 of record DASTAW010000052.1, on the reverse strand, counting down.
GCAGGAACTGGACGCCATCTGGAAGCTGGTGAAGGCACGGGAGAAGAGATGACCTATACGATCCGCCATTGCGAAACGGTCGAAAATCTCGCCGATTGCGTTCTGCTGCAGAAGGAGATATGGGGCTATCCGGACCATGAGATTTATCCGGCGAGAATGTTCCTGAACATCACCCGGACAGGGGGGCATGTGCTGGGCGCCTTTACAGGTGAAGGTTCCATGGCGGGGTTTGTGGTTTCTGTTCCGGCCTGGCGCGAAGATCACCGGTACTTCTATTCACTACTGCTGGGCGTGTTACCGGCCTATGAAAACCAGGGGCTTGGCAGATTGCTCAAGATTGCCCAGCGTAAGGCGGCGCTCCGGGCGGGAATAGAATACATCGAGTGGACGTTTGATCCGCTGCGGGCAAAAAATGCCTACTTCAACATCGTTCGCCTGGGCGCCGTCGTCCGGCGATACTGTCCTGATTATTACGGTCCGATTCCCGGTAAGCTGCAGCGTGAGTTACCCTCAGACCGGTTGATAGCGGAGTGGCCCCTGAAATCTGATAGAGTAAAAAAAGCGCTGGCAGGAAAAAAGCCGCGTCCCGCAGGAAAGGCTGCATCGGCTATCGTTGCTATTCCGCCCGATCTTGACCTTCTCGTCTCGGGGAAATCCGCGCGCGCGCGCGAATGGCAAGCATCCGTCCGCGCACAACTACAGGAATGCTTCGAACGAGGACTTGTGATCACGGGCTTTGAGACGGCAGAGGCTGAGGCCCGGTACGTTTTGGACCGCCTATGAAAATCGAAAGGGTTGACCTGCTCGAAATTCGGATGCCTCTGGTCCATTTTTTTGAGACCAGTTTCGGGCGAACGACCGATCGCAGAATCGTTCTGCTCCACGCCCGCGCCGATGGCCTGGACGGTTGGGGCGAGGTTACCTGCGGCGAGATGCCTTTTTACAGCTATGAAACGCCGGAGACCGCCTGGCACATCCTGCGCGATTTGCTGATTCCGTGGGCGCTTGATAAAGCCTGGGATTCCCCCGCCGAGCTTGCCGATCGGTTTCGTCCCGTCCGCGGCCACAACATGGCCAAGGCGGCGCTCGAAAATGCGCTGTGGGACATTGAAGCGCAGAGCAAAGGACTTTCCCTGGCCGTGCTGCTCGGCGGAACAAGGGAGGAGGTCTCCTGCGGCGTATCCATAGGCATCCAGAACTCGCCGGAAGAATTGCTGGAAAAGATCCGAACTGAGGTCGTGGCTGGATACCAGCGCATCAAGGTGAAGATCAGGCCAGGCTGGGACGTCGAAGTCCTGGATCTGATCCGACAAGCGTTTCCAGACATCGAGCTGATGGCCGACGCCAACTCTGCGTATACTTTGGCCGATATCGGGCATCTCAAATTGCTGGACCGCTTCGGCCTGATGATGATCGAGCAGCCGCTGGGTTGGGACGATATGGTGGACCACGCGCAGCTCCAGCATGAGTTGAAGACGCCGATCTGCCTGGATGAATCGATCCACAGCGCTGAGGACGCCCGGAAGGCAATCGAACTCGGGGCCTGCAAGATAATTAACATCAAACTGGGACGGGTGGGCGGCCATTCGTCCGCTCGCAAGCTGCACGACCTGTGCCTTGACCGGCAGGTACCAGTTTGGTGCGGCGGAATGCTCGAGTCAGGCATCGGGCGGGCCCACAATATTGCCATGTCATCCCTGCCGGGCTTTGTGCTGCCCGGAGACGTCTCTGCCAGCCGCCGCTACTGGAAGCAGGACATTATCGACCCCGAAGTGACGGTTTCAGCGCAGGGAACGATCGCGGTGCCGCGACAGCCGGGACTTGGCTACGCGCCAAACCTCGATCGTATCGACAATGTGACCGTGCGGAAGGAGAGCTTTGAAAAGCGCAGTTGAACCGGTCGTCTTACCACAGAAAACTTCTTTTCCCGTCAGAACCCACCACTTGATGCATTTAGCCATGGTGATTGCCGTTTTTTGCTGGGCGGCCAACATGGTGGCAGTCAAGGAAGCTCTGTTCGGCTTCAGCCCGATGGCGCTGACTCTTGTACGTGCGATTGCTGTTGCCGCCACTTATGCAATTTTATTCCTTCTGTTAAGGAACAGGTCTCTGCTGCGGTTGACGCGCCAGCAGTGGCTGCATTTTGTGGTGATTGCCTTTTTCGGGGTCACCATCAATCAAATACTCTTCATCTTTGGTGTGGCATATACGAACATCCCACACGCGGCGCTCATCATCGCGGTTGAACCGGTGATGGTTCTCGTGCTTTCAGTGGTGATGCGACTTGAGGTGCTGACGGCGCTCAAATTTGCCGGCATGGCCATCTCTCTTACGGGTGTCGCGCTGCTGACCTACGGAAAGCCGGCCCAGGGTAGCCAGGCCTACTGGCTCGGTGATCTGATTGATGGTCGAAGTCGTGGTATTTGCTTACTACACGATTCTGATGAAAGAAGTCGTCAATCAGTATGACGCGGTGACTCTCAACACCGTGGTCTTTAGCCTGGGGGCGCTGATGATGGTGCCCTTCGGTGCCCGTGCGGTTTTGCACGTGGACTGGTCTCAGGTTCCTTTGCGTGCCGTGCTGGGCCTGGGGTTCATGACTTTCTTCTCCTGCGTGATTGGATACCTGCTGTTCACCTATGCCCTGAAAGGCCTGACCGCCTCGCGCGTAGCGGCCTTCAACTATATCGAACCGGTTATGGCCACGGCCCTCGGAATCTGGTTGCTTAATGATAAGGTGGGCCTGTGGGGGATGCTTGGCGGAGCGCTGATTCTCCTCGGCGTTTACTTCACCGAGTGGGAGCGAGACGAGCAGCAGGCAACTTGAAGGCGGTCTGGCAGACCCGGTCCGAATCGAAGGCACAGCCCTGAAGTCGATAGTGGCTGCCCGGCGCTCGGCCTATCGGCCCCTTATATTTCCCACGGCCACACTTCGGCTGCCCTCTGCTGCCGCTTCGGCATTGCGAGGGCAAGAAGCATCCCGAGAACAAACCCTCCCACGTGGGCCCACCACGCCACACCTCCCCTGGTCGCAGACTCGATGGCCATCGTTTGATAGCCTGTGGCGAATTGGATGACGAACCAATACACGAGTATCAGCAGGGCGGGAATTCGAATGGTCCAAAAGATGATAAACAGCGGGATCAGGGTGGTGATGCGAGCCGTCGGAAAGCTGACGAGGTAGGCGCCCAGGATCCCGGCGATGGCGCCGCTCGCTCCGATCGTGGGTACCCGCGAGCCCATGTTGAACAGGATCTCGAAAATGGCCGCTCCAATACCGCTGAGGAAATACAGTAACAGAAACTGGCCGTGTCCATAGCGGTCCTCGATGCTGCGTCCAAAAACGAAGAGGAAAAGCATGTTGCCAAGCAGGTGCAGCCATCCTCCGTGGATGAACATGGACGTGAATACGGGAACGATGAAAGCGGACAGGCTGGTGATGATGACAGCGCCGTGAGTCGTGGTGTATCGGGCCGGAATAAGGCCGAAGATGAGGATAAATTGGTTAAGCGATGGGCCCAGCGAGAGCTCATAGAAGAAAACCGCGGTGTTGAGGGCGATGAGCGTAAGGGTTGAAAGCCAGAAAGTCTGCCGTCGAACATTGTCGTTCAATGGGATCATGAGCGATGCATTTTAACCCGATCCCCCATTTTCATCCAAACAGCATCCGAACGGGAGATTTGCATGCCCGCGACTAGCGCCCACATGGTCCCGGTGAAATCCTCGTGCCGTTGACCTCGGTTCTGGCCGTTCGATATACTCCAGGCAGCGGGTGTTGAAGGAGTTCGAAGGGCTGTGGCTGTCGCGCTGTCGTTGAGCCATTCATCAAACCTGCTCCCAGCGGCCCGCACAGGTGTTTATGAAGCCTGAAACACTCATAAAAGAGTTAATAGGCATTATGGGACCGGGAGGCGTTCTCTCGAAGCCTGAAGACCTGATGCTTTACGAGTATGACGGCCTTTCTGCCCTGGAGACGCCTGAAGCCGTCGTTTTCCCGACCACCACAGACCAGGTGGTTCGAATGGCCAGGCTGGCCGCTGCCCGGAAGACGCCGATCGTCCCGCGTGGGGCAGGGACGGGGCTGAGCGGCGGAGCGGTGGTAACCCAGGGAGGCATTGTCGTCAGCTTCGCGCGCATGAAAAAAATCCTCGAAATCGATCTTGAGAGCCAGCGGGCGCGGGTGCAGCCCGGCGTGGTGAACACCGACTTGACCCTGGCCGTCGCCGATGCAGGATATTATTACGCCCCCGATCCTTCCAGCCAGAAAGCCTGCACGATTGGCGGCAACGTGGCAGAAAACTCCGGCGGCCCCCACACCCTTGCCTATGGAGTGACTACCAATCACGTTCTGGGCCTGGAGGTGGTACTGCCTGATGGGGAAGTGGTCCGGACCGGCGGAAAATGCTGGGACCTTCCGGGTTACGACCTGACCGGCCTCATGGTTGGCTCCGAAGGAACATTGGGGATTGTGACTGAAATCACGGTCAGGCTGATGCGCGCTACGGAAGCGGTGGAAACCATGCTTGCTGTTTATGACCGGGTGATTGATGCCACGCGCACCGTGGCTGCCATTACCGCTCGAGGCATTACTCCTGCGGCGCTCGAAATGATGGACGGTTTTACGTTGCGCGCCGTCGAGCAAGCAACGCACGCCGGGTATCCGATGGATTCGGCCGCGGTTCTGCTGATCGAAGTCGAGGGTTTGCGCGAGGCCGTGAAGGAACAGGCGGAGAAAATCGAGGCGGTGTGCGCCTGCAATCAGGTACGAAGCGTCCGCCGCGCCAAAAGCTCTGAGGAACGCGCCCTCCTCTGGAAAGGCCGCAAGAATGCGTTTGGCGCCCTGGGGCGGATCAGTCCAAATTATTATGTGCAGGACGGAGTGATCCCTCGCACCAAACTCCCCGAGATGCTTGAGTATGTCGAGGAGGTCGGACGGAAATACGGTTTGCAGATTGGAAATATTTTTCATGCCGGGGATGGCAACCTGCATCCCCTTCTCATGTTTGACGCCCGTGACCGCGAGCAGTCCAAAAGAGTGGTGAAGGCCGCGCAGGAAATCATGACGCGCTGTGCCGAACTGGGCGGTTCCATTACCGGCGAGCATGGCGTGGGCGTCGAAAAAAATGAATTGATGCCGCTGATTTTTTCCGATGATGACCTGGAAGTCCAGCGGCGGGTCAAGTCACTGATGAATCCAACGGGGTCGTTCAATCCCGGCAAGGTTTTGCCCAGCGGCAAGATGTGCGGAGAGATTCGTGTTCAGGTCAGCTACGGAGGCTGATATGGCAGACGTGGCTGAGGCTGTCCTGGCGGGCCTGGCCGGAATTGTCGGGGAATCGAAGTGCACTGCCGAAGCGTCCGCGTGTGAGTCCTTCACCGTGGACGGTCAAACACCGGACTGCGCCGTTTACCCGGGATCGGCTGAGGAGGTAGCCGAGACCCTGAAATGGGCGGCAGGCCATGACCTGGCAGTGATCGCCTGTGGCGGCGCCACCAAGCTCGGCATCGGGAACCCTCCGCGAAAATACGACATTGCGCTATGCACGCGGGACCTCACCAACGTCCGTTACTACGAGCCCTCAGACTTGACTGCCGGCGTCGGTGCTGGAGTGGTGTTGGCCGACCTCCAAACCCTCCTGAAGCCCGATGGACTTTGGCTGCCCCTGGACTCTTCAGGAGGCGGGAAAGCCACCCTGGGAGGCATCGTGGCAACCAATACATCGGGGCCGCTGCGACATTTTTATGGGGCGCCTCGTGACATGGTGGTAGGCATGCAGATTGCCACCACCGAAGGCAAACTGGTCAGGACGGGCGGTCGAGTGGTCAAGAACGTGGCGGGTTACGATCTCGGGAAGCTCATGATCGGGTCATGCGGCACGCTGGGAGTCATTACGGAAGTCAATCTGAAGCTCTTTCCTCTGCCAGCGGAGCGCCAGACGTTCGTCCTTCCCACCGGTACGCTGGGTGTTGCCCGCGACCTCCGTCGGCGCATCCTGGCCTCGCCTATTGACCTGTTACGGATGGCCTTGCTGGATGCTGAAGCCGCCGCGATTGTGCGTCCCGGCTCGCAAGTGGATGTGGCGGCCCGCGAGCCGGAAATATGGCTGGAAGTTGGCGGACCCCAATCCGTTGTTGATCGCACCCGAAAGGAGCTCGAAGCGGCGGGCGGCCCCGTGGGCGCTACGGTCCAGACTTGCGACCGAGTGGGCTCTGGACGGGCATGGCAGGCGATTTCCGATTTTAGCAACTGGATTGGAAAGATGTATCAGGGGACAGTTGTGCTGAAAGGCGCCCTGCCCATCGCTAATGGCGAGGAGTTTTTGAGGCTTGCCCAGCAGGAAGCGCACGGTGAGAATATAAAAATGGCTGGCGTCGCAATGCCGGGAGTTGGAATGCTTCACCTGGGTCTGCTGGACCTGCAGAATGCCACCGAGGCGGTCAGCCTCGTCAGGCGCCTCCGCAAGTCCGCTGAAAAATCAGGCGGTGCGCTAACCGTGGTTTCGGCCCCTGCAGAGGTGAAGGCCCAGGTGGATGCGTGGGGAGAACCCGGAACCGGCCTTGATCTGATGCGCAAACTGAAGACGGCGTGGGACCCAAAGGGCATTCTTGCGCCGGGCAGATTTGTGGGTTCAATCTAACATGGTAAAGGCGCTTCGCTAGCAGGTTGTTGAAAAAGGTTACCCGTCATGCTGAGCGAAGCGAAGCATCTGCTGTATCTCACTGAAATGACCAAAACAGATCCTTCGCTTCGCTCAGGATGACGTGGTACAGAGGGTTTTTCATCAACGTGCTAGACCGAAGATTGCCGATGGTCTGAAATGATCGAGACGCAGGGCAAAGCGGTTTCAATCCCCACGGCCAGCGGCTACGGGCCAGGTGAGGCTCCCGAGTGGGAGTACTATTCCAAGTGCATCCACTGCGGCCTCTGCCTGAACTCCTGCCCGACTTATCGCGAGCTTGGGCTGGAGATGGATTCTCCGCGCGGGCGAATCTACCAGATGGTCCAGGTGGAACGCGGCAGGCTGCCCCTGGGGGAGAGCTTCGTACGGCACATCGATTCGTGCCTGGACTGTCGCGCGTGTGAGACGGCATGCCCTTCCGGCGTGGAATATGGCCGCCTGGTGGAGTCTGCCCGGGCGCAGATCAACCGGTATTACTCGCGATCGGGCATCGCAAGGCATGTGCGCCACGTTTTCTTTCAGAAATTGCTTCCGGACCGCAAGATGCTAGACAGGGTTGGCACCCTGCTCTGGCTGTTTCAGCAATCCGGCCTCGAAACGGTTTTGCTGAAATCAGGAATCCCGCACCTTTTATCGAAGCGGCTGGGGCGTGTGGCAGCACTATCGCCGCGAATGGAAAAACCGTTCTTCACGAGGCGCCTCGGCCAGGTGGTCAAATCTGAGGGCGATGTGCGTTACCGCGTCGCGTTTTTTGCGGGATGCATTGCAAACCTGGCCTTTGCGCGGTTGAACGACGCAACCGTCCGGGTCCTGGTTCGCAACGGATGTGAGGTAGTGATTCCCGAGGCCCAGGGTTGCTGCGGCGCCTTGCATGTGCATGCGGGAATCCGTGACACGGCGCGAGAACTTGCAAAGCAAAATATCCGGACGTTCCTTGACGGGAATTTCGATTATTTCATCACCAATGCGGCGGGTTGCGGTTCGGTACTGAAAGAATATCCACTGCTCTTTGAGCATGAGGATCGTGAGTTCTATGATCGTGCACGGGAGTTCAGCTCCAGGGTTCGTGACGTGACGGAGTTTCTGGCCGGGATCGAATTCAACCGGAATTTCGGCGCCATCCGCTCACGAGCGACGTATCAGGATCCCTGCCACCTGGGACACGCGCAGCGCATCCGCAGCGCTCCGCGGCGGTTGATGGCAGCGATTCCCGGGCTTGAGCTCGTGGAACTGAAGGAATCCGAGGTTTGCTGTGGAAGCGCGGGCATTTATAATGTGGTTCAGAACGAAATGGCGGATCGGCTGCTGAAGGCCAAGATGCAGCGAGTGGACGAAACCGGCGCTGAGCTGATTGTGACTGCCAATCCGGGATGCCTTTTGCAGTTGCGGGCTGGGGTTTCCCGGTCCGGACAACAGCGGCGGGTGCTCCACGTGGTTGAGCTGCTTGATGAAGCTTACGGGTCCGGCGTTCAGGCCGGATGAGCATTTGCGCGACCGGTCTTCATTGGCGTCGTGCGCAGGGCCGGGCGGATGAAAGGCGTCATCGGGGCAATTCGCTTCCGGTTTTACAGTTCGCTGGGCCAGATGGCGGATTGATTTGCCTGCTCTTTCGCACTTTCTTGGCTTATGATTGAACAAAAATTTTCTGGGTGGGAGTGTCACAGATGAGCGACAAGACGGATGCTGCACAAGAAAGGCTTGTAGCCTTGCTCAACGAGGGGCGCACTTTCCCTCCGTCTGAGGAGTTTCGCCGGCAGGCCAACGTGTCTGACGCCAAAATCTATGATGATGCACGCCGGGACCTGGAAGGGTTCTGGGCCAAAGAGGCCGAACGGCTGGATTGGTTCGAGAAATGGAACAAGGTGCTTGAATGGAAGGCGCCGTGGGTGAAATGGTTTCTCGGGGGCAAACTGAACGCCACCTACAACTGCGTTGACAGGCACGTGAAAACTTCGCGCCGGACCAAGCGGGCGATCATCTGGGAAGGCGAACCCGGCGATACGCGCGTGCTGACGTTTGAAGACCTTGAAAAAGAAGTCAACCGGTTTGCCAATGGGCTCAAGTCGCTGGGAGTAAAAAAGGGCGACCGCGTGGCAATCTACCTCGGCATGGTTCCAGAACTGGCCATCGCCATGCTGGCTTGCGCGAAGATCGGCGCACCACACAGTATCGTGTTCGGAGGATTCTCAGCGGATTCGCTCCGGGAGCGCATCAACGATGCGCAGGCGAAAATCGTTATCACCGGAGATGGCGCATGGCGGCGAGGCAGCGTGGTTCCATTGAAAGCGAATGTCGATGAAGCTCTTGCCGGTACGCCCAGCATCGAAAAGGTGGTGGTAGTTAAGCGCGTGGGCAAGGCGACGGAAATCACCATGCAGACCGGGCGTGACCTGTGGTGGCATGATCTTGTGGCAAACGCTTCAGACCAGTGTGAAGCCGAGCCCGTGGACTCTGAAGACATTCTGTATATCCTCTACACCAGCGGCACTACAGGCAAACCCAAGGGCGTCGTCCACACAACCGGCGGTTATCTGCTGGGGACCTCGACGACCCACCGCATCATCTTTGACCTCAAGGAAGACGACGTCTACTGGTGCACGGCAGACATCGGCTGGGTTACCGGCCACTCCTACATTATTTACGGCCCGCTGGCCAACGGCTGCACCACCGTGATGTACGAGGGGAGCCCCGACTACCCCAATCGCGGCCGCTTCTGGGAAATTGTGCAGAAATATAAGGTCAGCATTTTTTATACGGCGCCGACCGCCATTCGCGCCTTCATGCGATGGGGAACGGAGTGGCCCGCCAAATATGACCTCTCGTCGCTTCGCTTGATTGGCTCGGTTGGCGAGCCGATCAATCCTGAAGCCTGGATCTGGTATCACCAGAACGTCGGCAGAGAGCGCTGCCCGATCGTCGATACCTGGTGGCAGACCGAAACCGGAATGATCCTGATTTCGCCCCTGCCGGGAATTACGGCCACCAAACCCGGCTCGGCAACGCAACCCTTCCCGGGCGTCGGGGCGGAAGTGCTGGACGATAGAGGCCGGCCGGTTGGCCCTGGCGCTGGCGGCTACCTGGTGTTGACCAAACCCTGGCCGGCAATGTTCCGGACGATTTACGGTGATCCTGACCGTTATGTCCGGACCTACTGGTCACGGTACGAAGACAACTACTTCACGGGCGACGGGGCCAAAGTGGATGAAGACGGCTACTTCTGGCTGCTGGGCCGAGTGGACGACGTGATGAATGTTGCCGGACATCGTATTTCAACTTACGAAGTGGAAAGCGCCCTGGTGGACCATCCTTCCGTAGCGGAGGCTGCCGTTATCGGGAAGACCCACGAACTAAAAGGCCAGGCCATTGCGGGATTCGTGACGCTGAAGGAAGGCATCGAACCCAGCGATAAACTGAAGAGCGAACTGAAGGAGCACGTCGTGAAGAAGATCGGTCCCATTGCCCGGCCTGACGACATCTTCTTTACGGCGGAATTGCCCAAGACTCGAAGCGCGAAAATCATGCGCCGCTTGTTGCGGGACATCGCCGAGGGCCGGATATTGGGCGACACCACGACCCTTGCCGATCCTGCCGTCACCGCGAGACTGAAACAGCAGTACGAACAGGAAGGTTAGTCCATCACGATCGAGAGGGACATGAGCGCAGCCGAGCCGGTGACACAGGAATGGAAAGCGGACCGTTACGCCGAACATGCTCCCTTCGTTCCAGTCCTTGGACTGCCTGTAGTTGAGTTGCTGAATCCGCAGCCCGGCGAACGCATATTGGATGTCGGCTGCGGTGACGGCGCACTGTCCGAAGTGCTCCTCAACAGGGGAGCAACAGTCGTAGGCGTTGACGGTTCGCCGGACATGGTGGCGGCAGCGAAGCAGCGTGGCATCGATGCGCGCCTCGCTAATGCTTTTGACCTGCCATTTGAGGCTGAGTTCGACGCAGCATTTTCCAACGCCGCACTCCATTGGATGAAACGCGATCCGGACGCTGTGCTGAGAAATATACGACGAGCGCTTAAGTCCGGCGGTCGCTTTGCCGGTGAATTTGGAGGGCACGGATGTGTTGCGGCTATCACGGTGGCGCTGCTCGCGGTCCTCGAAAGATATGGCGCCCAGAATGCCGCGTCGTTGATCCCCTGGTACTTTCCCACAAGTGACGAATACCGTGGGAAGCTCGAACGTGCAGGTTTTCGCGTGGACTCAATAGAATTGATTCCTCGCCCCACCATTCTGCCTACCAACATGCATGGCTGGCTTGAGACCTTCGCGGGGCCGTTTTTTAAGACCCTCGCCGAACGGCAACGCGCCAATGCAATCGACGAGGTTATCAACTTGCTGCACCCAGCGCTCTGCGATGCACAGGGCCGCTGGACGGTCGACTACGTCCGTCTGCGCTTCCTGGCACGTACGTCCTGAGGGCAGCAGCCAGTCGCCACTTCTGGTCTCTTCATCCCATACCCACTCTGCACACCTTCGACGCGGAGAGCCGCTGCAATTTTGTTGAATCGTCCAGTCTCAGTCCATGCGACTGCAAAGCATTGCCTTCCGCCCAGCAATACGGGTTGTGAGCGAAAGCCATTTTCGCCCCCACGGGCTGAGCAAAATCCGCGCCGCTCCTAAATCTTTCTAATCACTGAAATAGTTCTTGACATCGCTATGTGTCCCACTTATATTGAGTGGGCTGAAGTGGTCTAAAGTAGTAGAAAATGTATGAAAGTGGCCCAATTGGCGAGCTTTTGACAGGCTTTTGGAACTTCCATGCTGCGAGGAAATTACCCAGCTACGGTGGACGCGAAGGGAAGGGTGAAGATCCCAACCGCCTTCAAGTCACATCTGGAAGTGACCTTTGGCCACGATTTCTATGTGACCAGCCTCGACGGTCAGTCGGTCCGTATTTATCCGTTTTCTGTGTGGAGGGACATCGAGGAAAAGCTGGCGATACTGCCCTCGATGAACAAATCGAAGCGCAAGTTTCTGGACCGGGCCAACTACTGGGGGCAGGCGGTACAGATAGATGGGCAGGGAAGAATCCTGGTTCCGTCATTGCTGCGCGAATCCGCTGGGATGCAAGGTGAGGTTGCGGTGATCGGTTATCTGAACTATCTGGATGTTTGGAACATGGACCGGTTCCGGGCGCATCTTGACGGCAATCCGTTGACGGATGATGACATGCAGGCTTTGAGCGACCTCGGCATTTAGATGAATGAGTTCGATCTCCACTATCCCGTGATGCTGCGGGAAGCGATGGAGTTTTTGAAGGTTCGAGCTGATGGCAATTATATTGATGCAACCGCTGGGGCAGGGGGACACTCGGGGCAGATCTTGCGTGTGCTCGAAGGGGGACAGGGAAAACTGCTGGCCATAGACCGTGACCCCCAGGCGCTCAATGCTGTTCGTGAGCGTCTGGGGGTACACGGCGGAAAGCTGATGATGATGGAAGGCAATTTCGCTGATATTCGCGCCCTGCACGCCGCCAGTGGTTTGCCGCCGGTTGACGGCATTCTTGCCGACCTCGGGTTGAGTTCGATGCAGCTTAAAGATGCCGGCCGGGGATTCAGTTTCAGCATGCCGGGTCCCTTGGACATGAGAATGGGCGGGGGAGAGCTGACGGCTGGCGACATCGTCAACCGCACACCCGAACGCGAACTGGCAGATCTGATTTTCAAGTTTGGAGAAGAGCGCCACTCGCGCCGTATAGCGCGAGCGATTGTGAAGGCCCGTCCGATTCGATCGACCACCGAACTGGCGCAGGTGGTAATGCGAGCTATCCCCTCCCGGGCGGGCCTCCACCACATCCATCCGGCAACGCGCACGTTTATGGCGTTGCGTCTGGCCGTTAACCGGGAACTGGAAAATCTGGAGGAGTTCCTTGCCGGATTTCCTGAGGTCCTCGCGGAAGGCGGCCGGTCGGTCGTGATCAGCTTCCATTCGCTGGAGGACCGGCTGGTGAAACATGCGCTTGCCCGCCTCCATCGTGAAGGCCGGGTACGCGTCTTGACCCGGCATGTGGCGCGGCCGACTCCCGAAGAGATTCAGGAAAATCCGCGGTCACGCAGCGCAAAGTTGCGAGCGGCGGAGAAGCTGCAAAAAGAATAGCGCGGAAACGCTCGCGGTTTCTCGGGCTGCCAGCGGAGCGGACCCGATAGGAAATCGCGCTTGAGAGAAGAGGGCTATGGCTACTGTTGCAGTGAGTCTTCCCGGTTCGAATCGCCGTCCGCGCAACCAGCCCGTGGTGGGCCGTGCTCCGTACCCGGAAATTTATTTCGTTAAGCACATTGACAACTCCCGGCTGCAGCGTGAAGTGGATCACGAGAAACGCCGGGAGTGTTTCGGTCTGCTGGCGCTGGGGACGCTGGCCTTTTTTTGCATCATGCTTTTTGCCTGGCAGCATTTTGAGTGCGTGCGTTACGGCTATCTGATTCAACAGCTCAAACAGGAGCAGGCGGAAACGGTAGAACGGAACCACGCGCTGAAAGTCCAGTTTGCCTCCTTAAGCGACCCGCAGCGGATCGATACGCTTGCCCGTTCTGAATTGGGCCTTGCGCCTCCAAATCCAAGCCAGATCATCCAGATAGGCAATCCGGCGCGGGTCAATTCCGGGCCCGCGGCTACGGAGTTTGCAGGGAACATCGGAAACCAGATTGGAAATCCCGGCGTGAGGTAAATGGTACGGCGCCCAAAGCTGAATTCAACCTCGTCAGCGGCAAGGCCGGTGGGAGCCAGGAGAGGCGTGCTCCTGGCCGGGATATTCGTGGTGTGGGTGCTGGCCATCATCCTCCGTTTGTACGACCTCCAAATTATTCAGTACGTGGAATTGCTGGCACGCGCGGACCGGCAGCAGCAGCGGACCGTGGAAATTGCTCCTAAGCGGGGAGTCATCTTCGACCGGAAGATGCATCCGCTGGCCATGAGCCTGGCAGTGGATTCGGTGTATGCGGTCCCCTCAAACATACCCGATTCGTTGATGGAGGCCAAACTGCTCGCCCCAATTCTAAATCTCGACGCGAAAGACCTGGAGGCGCGCTTCAAGGCCCATAGCTCCTTTTGTTGGGTCAAGCGGAAGATCACACCGCAGGAATCGGCCCGTATTCGTGATCTTAACTTGCAAGGGATCTATTTCCAGAAAGAGATGAAGCGGTTCTATCCCGATGGCGACCTGGCCGCCACCGTTCTGGGCTATGTGGGGCTGGATGACAACGGGTTGGGCGGAGTGGAGTACCAATACAACAAGCAGATTCGCGGACTTTCGGGCAGGGTGCTGCTGAGCACAGATGCCAAGCACCGTTCATTCCGTTCGACCGAGTGGAGCGGAGAACCGGGCAGCAACCTGATCCTGACCATCGACGACGACGTTCAGTACATTGCGGAAAGGGCGCTGGCCCTGACCGTCAACAAATACCATGCAGCCGGGGGGACCGTGATCGTACAGAACCCTTACACCGGCGAAATTCTGGCGATGGCCAACGAGCCGACTTTCAATCCAAACGAGTATCAGAAGTTTCCTCCGGCGGACCGAATTAACAGGGCGATTGGGTGGATTTACGAGCCGGGGTCCACCTTCAAGTCGGTGACGATTTCATCAGCTATTGACGAAAAGCTGGCCAGGCCAACGGAACTGATCGATTGCCAGATGGGGCAGATCCGCTTGGGCGGGCGAATCATTCATGACGATCCCGAAGCCATCCGCCACGAGCAGGGCGGCCCGCTCACCCTGAACCAGGTTTTGATGTACTCGAGCGACGTTGGCTCGGTGAAGATGGCGCTGCGTCTGGGCGAAGATCGCTTTTACCACCGCATTCTCAATTACGGGTTTGACGCGGATACGGGTATCGGTTTACCCGGCGAAGAGAACGGCCTTCTCAGGCCCGTACAGAAGTGGTGGGATGTTTCGATTGGCCAGATCGCTATCGGGCAGGGAGTCGGTGTGACGCCGCTCCAGATGACCCGCTTTTATTCCGCGATCGCAAACTATGGAGTGATGCTCCAGCCGAAAATCGTGCGCGATCTCGGCACGGCGGGCGACGAAACCCCGACACCCAGTCTCGGCCGCCGCATCATGGGCGAGCGGACCGCCGACACCATGAAAAACATGCTTGCAGGCGTAGTCGAGCACGGCACCGGAGTGGCGGCGCAGCTTGCCGGATACACTTCGGCGGGGAAGACGGGCACGGCGCAGAAAGTGGATGCCACTGGCCATTATTCCCACACGAAAGAGGTAACTTCTTTTATCGGTTTTGCTCCCGTTGACAAGCCGGCGGTAACCATTCTGGTGGTTGTCGATACACCGGTAGGAGCAATCTACGGGGCAGAAGTGGCAGCTCCGGCGTGGAAATCGATCGCAGAACAAACACTGCGTTACCTGAACGTTCCGCAAGACAAACCTTCCGATAATATTCAGATAGCTTCCCGCCGCTCCGCTGAATTTCCGGGCCAGAAACGGAGAGGAAACGCGGACAACCCTCCAATCAACTCTGAATCCGTCGGAGCTGCCACGCGCCCTGTAGAACCTGTTTCTTTTCCTTCGCAACCGCCCAGATCTTCTCAAGGCACCGCCCTCCTGGATGAAAGCCCGCTGCTCGCAGTTCCAGATTTCACGGGCATGTCGGCGCGCCGCGTGACGCAGGAGTGCCAGTCCCTGGGACTCGAGATGCAAATGTCGGGTTCCGGGCTTGCCGTCCAGCAGGACCCGCCTGCCGGCAGCAGCATACATGCCGGCAGCAGAGTATGGATTCGATTTGCTCAACAGGTTTGCTGCAGTATTTCGGGGATGTCGCATTAGCGAGGAGATAAAAAATGCCGACGCTTAATATCAGTGCCGTAGCTAACACACTGCTCGGTGGGCTTGCTGTTATTCTGGCGGTACTCTGGCTGTTTATCCATCTGACTGCTGTGCGCGACCTTCGCAAGAGCTCTCCTGGAGGGGTGCATTAGCGTGAATTGAAGGTCTCCTGGATGCTCGCCTCTGGGGCTTACGCCTGGGTCGTGGAGGACCGGCCCTCGAAAAGGCGGTCAGCTCTTTCGGAATGGTTTCGATATCGCGCGCGCGGCAAGGATGATTGGCCGAGGGCCGGCTGAGGAAACGCCGGTGCTATAATGCGAGTGAAGCATGAAATTGGGCGAGCTCCTCGAAAGAGTCCAGCCTGTCGAAACAGGGGTGGATCAGAATACCGAAGTCACCTCTCTCGCTTACGATTCGCGCCGGGTGGAGCAGGGTTCCGTTTTCTTTGCCATCGCAGGCGAAAAGGCAGACGGCCACCTGTTCATCGAGGACGCGGTCCGGCGGGGTGCGATCGCAATTGTCAGTGAGCGGGTGCCTCCTGCCGGTTTCGGCCCCAGATGGGTGCGAGTCGGGAAAATTCGGAGGGCCCTTTCGGAAGCCGCCAGAAGATTTTACGACGATCCTGACCTTAGGCTGCGGTTAATAGGCATCACGGGCACCAACGGAAAGACTACCACCGCGTATCTGCTCCACAGCATACTTGAAGCTGCGGGGACTCGGACCGGTTTGTTTGGCACCGTCGAATACCGCCTGGGTACCCGCGTCATTTCTGCTTCCAACACGACGCCTGAGTCTCTCGACCTCGCGGCTTATTTTCACGAGCTGGCCGCGGAAGGCGCGGGAGCAGCGGTCCTGGAAGTGTCATCACATGCTCTCGCCCAGGAACGGGTTTGGGGGATGCACTTTTCCGCCGCAGTATTCACCAACCTCACGCGCGATCATCTTGATTACCACCACGATTTTGAGCACTACTTTGCGGCAAAACAGAGGCTGTTTGAAGGCCTGGGAATTCCACCGCCTGAACTGGCGGTTATCAATGTGGATGACCCGTGGGGCCGCCGCCTGCTTGACATCCCGAACCCACGCCAACTGACTTACGGGCTGGAATCAAAGGCAGACGTGGGCGTCAAACGCTATTCGCAGGACCTCTCCGGGCTATCGGCAACCTTGACCACGCCGCAGGGTCAAATCGAAATTGAATCGGGATTGCTGGGCCGGGCCAATCTCAAGAATATTCTGGCCGCCACCGCAACGGCAACCGGCGTGGGAATCCCGGCTGACCAGATTCAGTCGGGCATAAGGCGTTTGGCCGCGGTGCCCGGCCGCTTTGAGAAGGTGGATGAAGGGCAGCCCTTTCTCGTGATCGTTGATTATGCCCATACCGATGACGCTCTGAAGAATGTTCTTGAGGCGGCGCGTGAGCTGACCCGAAACCGCCTGGTGGTGGTCTTTGGCTGCGGGGGAGAACGTGACCGCAGCAAGCGGCCTCTAATGGGTGAAGTTGCCGGACAACTGGCTGACCTCGCGATCCTGACCTCGGACAACCCGCGCAGCGAGGATCCCATCCTGATTATGAACGATGCCCTGGTGGGGCTGCAAAGGACCAGCGTGCCTTACATCGCCGAGGTTGACCGTGAGGCGGCCATCCAGAGGGCCCTGGCGGAGGCCCGCGAGGGTGACCTTGTGCTCCTGACGGGGAAAGGTCATGAGAAATATCAGGTTTTGAAGGACGGGGCGATTCCGTTCGACGATCGTGAAGTGGCGCGGCGGATTCTGCGCGCGATGGGCTTCCGTAAAAAGGCATAGGGCAGCCAGGAACAACAAGTCAGCCCGCCGGCACAGGTCCTGATTTTCGTGGGGCATAAGGACTGGGAACAATGTTTTTGCCGCTGGCAAAAGTGGCGGAAATCCTGGGTTCAGAGGAGCCTGTCTCTGACCATGTCATTACAGGCTGCGAGATCGATTCGCGCCGCATTAAACCAGGCCAGTTGTTTTTTGCCGTCCGCGGCCAGCGCTTTGATGGCCACGATTTCGTTGCCGCCGCCTTGGAACGCGGTGCCGCGGGCGCCGTGGTGAAGAAGGAGTTCAGGGACCAGGCGTCGTCATCGGTCCGCTCACAACTCGTTCCCGTGGCGGACCCAATCCTGGCTCTGCAAGCCCTTGCCTGCCATGTTCGACAGCAATGGGGCGGCCGCGTGATTGCCGTCACGGGAAGCATGGGCAAATCGACGACCAAGGAAATGGTTGCTGCGCTTCTGGCTACGCGGTTCCGAGTCCACAAGTCTGAAGGGAACTTCAACAATCATTTTGGAGTCCCTCTGACGTTGCTGGGATTGGAGGTTGCGCACGAAGTGGCTGTGGTGGAACTTGCGATGTCAGCACCCGGCGAGATCGCTCGCCTGGCGCAAATATCCATGCCGGACGTAGGGGTGGTGACGAACGTCGCTCCCGTCCATCTGGAGTTTTTCGACTCGATCGATTCCATCGCGAAGGCCAAAAGGGAACTGATCGAGAACCTGAGCGACCACAATGGGAGGCCCACTGCCGTTCTGAACTTCGATGATGCCCGGGTCCGGAAATTTGCCGATGACTTTGACGGCCGGGTGGTGACCTTTGGCTTGAGCGAAGGTTCCCTGTTCAGAGGAACGAGCGTCCGTCCGCATGAAGGAGGAAGCCGTTTCGTTCTCTCTGGTCCGAAGGGCGAGAGCGACTTCACCCTTCCGTTGCCCGGCGCCCACAATGTGGAGAACGCCCTCGCAGCCTTGGCAACGGCAGGCTCTTGCGGGCTGGACGTCAGCGCCCTTGGACCGGCGCTCTCGGCCTTCAAGAATTTAGCGCGGCGAAGTGAAATATTTACACTGCCCGGAAACATAACCATCCTGAACGACTGCTATAACTCCAACCCTCGTGCCATGGAACGCATGGTGGAAACACTCGCTGGATGGCAAGGCGCCGCACGCCGGATTGTGGTGGCGGGGGAAATGCTGGAGTTGGGTCCAACCTCGCCGGAATGGCACCGGCAAATCGGCAGAAAGCTCGCGGAGAGCCGTATTGACGGCCTTGTCGCCGTCCATGGAGATGCCCGATTCATCCGCGAAGGCGCGCTTGAAGCGGGATTGGATCCAGCCAGAGCGGTGTTTTTCCCAAGCGCGCAGGAGGCCGCCCCATACTGTCGCGGCCTGCTCAAGCCGGGTGATGTAGTGCTCATTAAGGGCTCCCGTGGAGTCAATCTGGAAAAGGTTACCGAATTGCTGGCGAAGTCACTTGACTTGCCTTCCGGCAATTGCCGCCAGGTTCCGGAGAGAACGGTCTGAACGAGACTCATGTTTTATTACCTTTACTCCAAATTTCATGCCCAATATCACCTGTTAAATCTTTTTCACTACATCACCTTTCGGACCGCATACGCCAGTCTGACCGCGCTGTTCCTTTCAATGTTCCTGGGCCCGTACGTCATCCGGAAGCTGAAGCAGTTCCAGATCGGGCAGTACATTCGGGAGGATGGGCCAAAAGCACATCAGGCCAAGGCCGGAACGCCTACGATGGGCGGTGTCCTCATCAACCTGTGCATCGTGATTCCTACCCTGCTTTGGGCCGATCTCAGCAATCCGTTCGTTTGGCTGGCGCTTGGAGTGACTGCGGCGTTTGCGGGTATCGGCTTCTGGGACGACTATCAAAAGCTTCGAAAACGGAACAATCTGGGGTTGACGGCCCGGACGAAATTCATGCTGCAAATTCTGATCAGTTTCATTTTTGGCATGATCCTGGTGGCGATGACGGCGTGGGGGCTTTATTCCACAGCCATCGTGTTTCCTTTCTTCAAGCGTATTCATCCCAGTTTCACCATTCAGGCCCTGCTGCACAATTCGTGGAGTTATCCTCTTGCCTTTCTGCCTTTCGTTGCCTTCGCCGTCATCATACTGGTGGGGTCGTCCAACGCCGTCAATTTGACGGACGGCCTCGACGGCCTGGCCATCGGCTGCATTGTTGTGGCTGCCTCGGCCCTGACGGTCCTGACCTACGTGTCCAGCCACGCTGTATGGTCGGCCTACCTTGACATCGAGCACTTGCCGCAGACCGCAGAATTGACGATTTTTTGCGGCGCGATGGTCGGCTCCAGCCTTGGCTTCCTCTGGTACAACGCGTACCCAGCCGAGATCTTTATGGGCGATGTTGGCTCGCTCTCGCTGGGAGGTGCGGTGGCCGCAGTGGCCGTCATCATTAAACAGGAACTTCTGCTGCCGTTTATCGGCGGCATCTTCGTGATTGAGGCCCTTTCGGTCATTCTACAAGTGGGATCGTATAAGCTCCGCCGGAAGCGAGTGTTCAGGATGGCGCCCTTGCACCACCACTTTGAGCTACAGGGCTGGAAAGAGTCGAAAATTATTGCGCGTTTCTGGATCGCAGCGCTTATCTGCGCCCTGTTTGCGCTGACAACTCTGAAGCTCCGGTAGTCTGCAAAAACCGTTGACGCAAGGAGTTTATGCGCATAAAATGCGCGTAAATAATCGATGGGAAGACCAAAGTCGTTCCGCAATCCGACACGAGTGAGCCTGACGCTGGACCGTAAAACGCTGCAAACCGCCCGGCGCCTGGCGCGTCAGCGGCGAAGGTCCCTTTCGGTTGTGGTATCCGAAATACTTGACACTCACTTCCGCTCGAACGGTCATGGGCGGCCAGAGAGACGTTCCTGATGGACATTCGGGGTAAGAGTGTACTGGTGGTGGGGTTGGCCCGCAGCGGGGTGGCAGCCGCACACTGGCTGAGCGACCACGGAGCGGTGGTCACCGGGACTGACCTGCGTGGCCCTGAGGCATTTCCAACAGTTGTTCCGGAACTGCTTAACCGGCACATCGGCCTCGAACTTGGACCGCCTCGGGAATCGACTTTTCTCCGGCAGGACCTTATCGTCGTAAGCCCCGGCGTGCCGGCTGACCTTCCGGTCCTGAACCTGGCGAGGCAGAAGGGAATCCCGGTGGTTCCCGAAATTGAACTGGCTGGTTGGTTTCTCAAAGGTCGCCTGGCGGGCATTACGGGTACCAACGGCAAGACCACCACCGCGACGTTGCTCGGAAGGATGCTGGAAGCGTCGGGCCTTTCCACTTTTGTAGGCGGAAACATTGGCGTGCCCCTGCTTTCGGCAGTTGATCTTGACCCTCCACCATCCATAATAGTGTCAGAATTGAGCAGCTTTCAGCTTGAAACCATCAGCTCGTTTCGGCCGCACGTCGCCGCGCTGCTGAACTTAAGCCCGAATCATCTGGACCGACATCCGAGCTTTGAGGCGTACATCGCTGCGAAAGCCCGAATTTTCAGGAACCAGAAGCACGAAGATTACGCAATCCTGAACGCGGACGACGAAAACGTGATGAAACTGGTTCCGTCAATTCAAAGCCAGAAGGTGCTCTTCAGCCGGTGCAGGGAGCTTGCCAGCGGTGTTTTCATTTCGGCAGGGACAGTCCTTTACCGGGTGCAGAACCTGGAAGTGGGCTTGATGCGGACGAGCGACGTCCGGCTGCTAGGCGCCTTCAATTTGGAAAATGTGCTGGCTGCGTCCGCCGCCGCCTGCGTTCTGGGAGCAGAGTTCAGTTCTATCCGGAAGGCCGTCCGCGAGTTCAGCGGAGTGGAACACCGGCTGGAGTTCGTGCGCGAAATTCGGGGCGTGGACTTCTATAACGATTCCAAGGCGACGAGTGTGGATGCGGCCGCGAAGGCGCTATCAAGCTTTGAGAGAGGGGTACACCTGATTTTGGGAGGCAAGGACAAGGGTGCGCCCTATGGGCCGCTCCGGAGCTTGTTGAAGGACCGGGTCCGTGAAATTCTCGTGATTGGAGCTGCCCGGAAACAAATCGTAAGCGACCTGGCCGGCGCAGTGGAGATTGTTGAAGCCGGCGATCTGGAAACGGCAGTGAGGACGGCGGCTGAGCGCGCAAGGCCCGGTGACGTTGTGCTGCTGGCTCCCGCCTGTTCCAGCTTCGATCAGTTTGAGAATTTCGAACATCGCGGGCGGGTATTCAAGGAACTGGTCCAACGGCTGGCAGAGGAGAGCTCAAGGAGAAGCAGCGCCCGTGCAGTGCTTCAGGCGCAGGTCATTCCCGATCGCGCCGTTCCGCGTCCCGCGGCGTCTGCAGCGCTGCCGGCAGACCCGCTTGTGGCGAAGGCATTCGAAAAACCTGTGGCCGAGCAGGAGCCGATTCGCGACCAGGAAGCTCCCGTTTCCGCCCAGCCTGAGCGCCTGGTGCTGACCTCCCCTCGAGAACTGGAATACGTTTTCGAAGTGAGTGCTGAGGAAGGGTCCGCGCGAAGCTCAAGGGACCCAGAAGAAGCGATGGATGATTTCGTGCTGAGTGCGGACGACCTGACGCAGCTCGAGGCGGTCGAAGACGAGGCGTTTGCATATGAGGTCCGCCCCGAAGCCGCGATGGGTGGCGGAAGTTCGAATAACACGCAAGAAGCATCCGCCAGGGTCAATCGTGCCAGGCGATCGCGGCCTAAGGAGAGCTAGCGGCTGATGGCGAAGCAACTCCAGACTGACAAGGTGCTGTTCGGGACGGTGGTGGTCCTGCTCCTGTTCGGGCTCGTTATGGTGTTCAGCGCTTCTGCAGTGATTGCGCAGGAAGGCTTTGGCTCAAGCTACCACTTTCTTTCCCGCCAGGCGTTCTGTGCGATTGTCGGACTGGTTCTGATGGTGGTCATGATGAATTTCGATTATCGGCGTCTGGCCAATCCCGCCGTCATCTTCCCCGCGCTTGCCATCCAGGTCCTGTTGCTTTTGGCGGCGATGTTCCAGTCGCCGGTGCATAACACCCACCGGTGGGTACACCTGGGCTCAGCGATGGTCCAGCCTTCCGAATTGTCAAAAATCATCATCATCATTTTCCTCGCGTATTTCCTCGAGATGCGTAAGGGTGAGATTGAGGACTGGCAGCGCACCTTGCTGCCGATCGGTCTGGTGGTAGGCACCACTGCTCTGCTGATCCTGAAGGAACCCGATTTTGGGACCACCCTGGCGCTTTGCATGGTTGTGGCCGCCATGCTTTTCGTCGCGGGGCTGCGTCTGGTTTATTTCGGTTATGCCATGCTGGCAGCGTTCCCCATGCTGATTCTGCTGATTTTCGATACCAGTTACCGGGCGAAACGAATCACCGCGTTCCTGCATCCCTACTCCGACCCGCTGGGTACGGGCTTTCAGATCATCCAATCTTACATTGCAGTGGGGACAGGCGGAATTTCCGGCATGGGCCTGATGGAAGGCAAGGAGAAACTCTTTTTCCTGCCGGAGCCGCAAAATGACTTTATTTTCGCCGTCATCAGCGAAGAGCTTGGCTTTATCGGGGCCGTGTTGGTTATCGCGTTATTCTGCGTGATCTTGTGGCGGGGGTTGCGGGCGGCCGCGCGCTGTTCAAACGATTTTGGGCGACTGCTGGCCGTGGGAATCACCGTGATGGTTGTTGGCCAGGCGCTCGTGAACATCAGCGTCGTGGTTGGGCTTCTTCCCACCAAGGGAATTCCTCTGCCGTTGATCAGTTACGGAGGATCGTCGTTGGTAATGACTCTTTTGGCCATCGGGATCCTTCTGAACATATCGCAAAACACGAGCTAGTAGAGCAGGTTTTCAGGAACAGGACCTTGAATGCACGCCCAGAGTGAATTAATGCTCGATGAGGAGCAGCCACGGGAACCAGCAACCAGGCCGGCGCCGCGTCGCCAGATACGTGTGCTCATGGCAGCGGGCGGGACCGGCGGTCACATTTTCCCGGCGCTGGCGGTGGCCGATGAACTGCGTCGGCGGTCGGAGTCTGCGGGTCCCAGGCCCGTATGTTACGAGACCGTGTTTTTGGGGACAGGCCGGGGACTCGAATTGCACATCATTCCTCGGGCAGGCTATCGGCTGGAAAAGGTCTATGCCGCCGGCCTGAAGGGTATTTCAGGGCGGAAGCGGCTTCTGAATGCGGCCAGGCTTCCGCGAAGCGCTTTTGAAACTGCAAGGCTGCTCTACCGGCTCCGGCCTGGCGTGGTGGTAGGGATTGGCGGTTACGTTTCCGGCCCGGTGATGGTGGAGTCGGCGCTCGCTGGAATTCCAACGCTTCTGTACGAGCCGAATGTGGTCCCAGGATTTACAAACCGGGTTTTGGCGCCCGTGGTGCGGCTGGCTGCCGTGGGTTTTGAACAGTCTCTTGCCACCTACGGTTCGAAAGGACGGGTGACTGGGCATCCTGTTCGCCAGGAGTTTTATAGGGTTGCGCCGAAGCTTCACAAGCCTCCCTACACGGTGCTGATTGTGGGGGGAAGCCAGGGAGCCAGGGCGTTGAACCAGTGCATGATGGAGAGTCTGCCTTTATTCAGGTCGAAAGCCGAGCCCCCCAGTTTTATTCATCAGACAGGCGAGGCAGATTATAATGCTGTGGAGGCTGCTTACGGCGATCATTGGGCGGGGTCCTATGTATGTGCCTTTATTGATAATATTGCGGGAGCTTTTTCGCGGGCTGACCTGGTTGTTTGCCGCGCCGGCGCGGCCACAGTGGCTGAACTGGCTGCCGCCGGAAAGGCGTCCATTTTGGTTCCTTACCCCTCCGCCACAGACCAGCACCAGTTGCACAACGCCATGGCCCTTGAACATGCCGGAGCCGCCTGCGTGATCGAGCAGAAAGACCTGGACCCCGTCCGGCTGGTGGATTGCGTCATGAGTTTGCTCGGCGACCCGGGCAAGCTGGCCCGAATGGAACAGCGGGCGAAGACCCTGGCAAATCCCCAGGCAGCGTCTCGTATCGCAGATTTAATCGAAGAGCTGTGCCGCAAACCTCAGGCCGGCGGGACGAAATCAGGGAGCTAGCGATGCTTGGAAAGGTCCGAAAAATCCACTTTGTTGGCGTTGGCGGCATTGGAATGAGCGGGCTTGCCGAAGTGCTGCTCAATCTGGGCTTTGATGTGTCAGGCTCAGACATTAAGCAGAGCCCTGTAACAGACCGCCTGGCCCAACTCGGAGCGCGCATATCGAACCGGCACGCTGCAGAGAATATTGGCGATGCTGAAGTGGTGGTGGTTTCGTCCGCCGTGCCGGTGATGAACCCCGAGATCATCGAGGCGGCCCACCGGAAGGTCCCCGTGATTCCCCGCGCTGAGATGCTGGCGGAATTGATGCGCCTGAAGTTTTGTGTGGCAGTTGCCGGCTCGCACGGAAAGACCACGGTGACTTCCATGGTGGCCGTGATGCTGTCAGAGAACGGATTGGATCCCACGGCCGTCATTGGCGGAAGGCTGGATGTGTTCGGTTCCAGCGCACGGCTGGGGAAAAGCGAGTTGATGGTGGTGGAGGCTGATGAAAGTGACCGCTCCTTTCTCTACCTGCTGCCGACCATTGCCGTCGTCACCAACATCGACCGTGAGCACCTGGACCATTACGGCGACCTGGGAGAGATCCAGGAGTCGTTTGTGTCTTTCATGAACAAGGTCCCCTTTTACGGAGCGGTGATTGCGTGTGTGGACCCGCCCTGGCGCACATCCATGCAGGCGGTGCTGCCCCGGTTGCGAAGGCGCGTGGTGACTTATGGCATACAGTCGGGCGCTGACGTCACGGCTCGCGACCTGGAATTGAGGGCGGGCGGGTCAAACTTTGAGGTTGCGGTGGACGGGCAGTCGATCGGGCCCTTCAGTGTCAATATCCCCGGCCGTCACAACGTGCAGAATGCGCTTGCTGCCATTGCAGTGGGGCGGGAGCTTGATCTTGATCCGAAACAAATTCAGGCAGGGTTGCATTCTTTTCACGGGGCTGACCGCCGCTTCCAGGTCAAAGCGGAAGCAAATGGAATCACGATTGTTGACGACTACGGCCATCATCCGACAGAAATCAGCGCCACGCTTGAGGCCGCCCGGCTGCGCGGGGCGCGCCGGATCCGGGTGGTCTTCCAGCCTCATCGGTTTTCCCGAACGAAATTCCTGATGGACGATTTTGCCCGCTGCTTCGATGGCTGTGATCGCGTCTACTTTCTGGACATCTATCCTGCGAGCGAGGCGCCGATTCCCGGCATCACTTCGCAGCGCCTGGTGGACAGAATGTCCGAGCTTGGCTATACGCGCGCTCGTTACGTCGCCTCGGAATCTGCTGTGACCAGTGAGATCCTTGCGGACCTCCACCCAGGCGACCTGGTGCTGACGATCGGGGCCGGCACTGTGTGGCGGATTGCAGAAGCGCTGTCGAAGGCGGTCAACGAGGGTGTCGAGCATCCCGGCACGGTGAAGACATAGTGTCTCCGAGAGGCTGAAGCCCGTGGGTAATATGCTCAATCAGGAACCAGGCTGACGCGGCAGCGTCCCTGTTATTTTCCAGGACCTGTTTTCCGCGGCAGATGGCGGGACCAGTGGATTTGCTCCTTATTCTGTGATCGGTCGACCAGGCCCAGAGCTTTGGGAAATGGGCCGTGATAAAAAGGTTGACCCTGTTGGGGATGGACCGCGACGAGGTGTCCGGCAAAATGGAACCTTCTTCCGAAGCGCCTTACATGCGCCGCTCCCGCGCTGTAGCGGTGCGGCAAACCAGGGTCCCTCGTGGTATCCGCCGGCTGGTGTGGTGGTCCGGGGTCATCCTCTTTGTCCTTATGCCGGTAGGGATTGGTGGATATTTGCTTGGAACCTATCTTCTGAACTCCCCGCGCTTCCAGTTGAGATCGGGCGCAGACGTAGTGGTTAGAGGCAACCACTATGTCTCCAGGGAGGAGGTCCTGGCGGCGCTGGACATTCAGGCCGACGCCGGCAGCAGGAGTAATGTTTTCAGAAGTTCGCTGGCACGCCGGGAAAAACAGGTCGAATCGATTCCATGGGTGCGCTCTGCGACGGTAGTTCGTTCTTATCCTCACGGCCTGGCGGTCTACGTTGCTGAGCGCGTCCCAGTCGCTTTTGTCAATGTGGGTGGCCAGATCAAGATGGTTGACCAGCAGGGGGTGCTGCTGGAAGCCCCCGAAAAGGGCCGCTTTGACTTTCCCATTGTCAAAGGCCTGGACTTCCGCGGGGATGCGGCCGACCGCATCGAGCGACTGGACCTTTACAGCCATTTCATGGGCGAAACCTCCGGAAAGGTGTCGAGTTTCGGATGGGCCATCTCTGAAGTCGATTTAAGCGATGCAAGCAATCTCAAGGCGCTTCTGGTTCAAGGCGGCCAGACGCTTCTGGTGTATTTCGGAAACGCCGGCTTTCTGGAGCGGTTTAAGAACCTGATGGCGGTGCTCCCGCAGCTTCGCAGGACGAACGCAGGAATTGATTCTGTTGACTTGCGTTTTCGAGATCAGGTGGTCGTGAACCCTGCGGGGCGGGATTCCGGGGGTAACGCTTCCAGTAATTCGAAGGGAATCTAAAGACGCTTGGCGCACAAAGAACAGGCATTGATTGGCCTTGATCTCGGAAGCAGCAAGACCTGTGCCATGGTTTGTTACCCCACTGACACCGGGAAACTTGAGGTGACGGGCCTGGGGATAGCAGAGTCCAAAGGCTGGCACAAAGGCCTGATTGTTAATCTGGACGCGGCCGTTCTGTCGATCAAGAAAGCCGTAGATGCGGCGGAATCGGCCGCAGGTGTCCCCGTCGATATCGCCTACGTCGGTGTCGGCGGATCGCACATTCGAGGCGTCAATTCGCGCGGCGGAGTCACCATTGCCAATCGCGGGCATGGCGTTGGACGGGAAGACATCCGCCAGGTGATTCGCGCGGCGCAGGGCATTGCCATCCCGGCGGACCGCGAGCTGCTGCACGTTTTGCCGCAGGAGTTCCTGCTGGATTCCCAGGACGGCATCCGGGACCCGCTGGGAATGGTGGGTTCGCATCTGGAGGCCAATGTCCATGTGGTGACGGCTTCCACGCTGGCCTGGCAAAACGTGGTGACTGCGGTGAACCGCGCGGGCATTGAAGTTCCCGACAGCGGGACAGTTTTTGAGCCGCTGGCCTGCGCTGAAACCTGCCTGACCACTGACGACCGCGAACTGGGAGTCGCGCTGGTTGACCTGGGCGCGGGTTCTTCGGACCTGATCGTCTACCATCATGGCAGCGTCCGGCTGACGGCGTCGATTCCGGTTGGCGGCGAGCACTTCACGAACGACATTGCCGTGGGCCTCAGGACCCCGGTGCCTGAGGCGGAGAAAATCAAGCGGCTGTGGGGCAGGCAAAACTCGGGAATGGGAGAATCCGCAGCCCTGGAAGTTCCGGGCGTGGGCGACCGTCCTGCCCGGATTGTAAACTACGCGCGCCTGCGAGAGATCATCGAGCCGCGCGCTATCGAGTTGCTGGAGTTGATCAAGGCCGAGATTGAACCGGTTGACCGTGAGAACCAGCTTGGCGCCGGCGTCGTGTTGACCGGTGGCGGAGCCAAACTGGGCGGGTTTGTTTCGCTCGCTGAAGGCATACTGGAGTTGCCGGTCCGTGTGGGGCATCCGATGAATATGGAGAGTTCGGAGGAAGTGCTGCCTGATCCGTCCTATGCAACGGTCGTAGGGCTTGTCAGTTACGGCAAGCGGATGCGGCTGCTGCAGGACCGCCAAAACAAGGGCTTGATGGGAAAGCTTTGGGGAGTTTTGCGGGGCCCGGGAAATTGACAAATTTTCGTGAATGCCTGATCGTTTAGCTTTGGGAGAGATTATGGCAAACAATACACCTGCCGAAGAATTGCGGGTCGATTTTTCCGACAACATGCAGCGCGGCGCCAAAATCAAGGTGCTGGGCGTGGGCGGCGGCGGCGGTAATGCCGTCAATCGAATGATCGCCGCCAACGTCGAAGGCGTCGAGTTCATGGTGGCGAACACCGATCTCCAGGCCCTCGAGCTGTCGAAGGCGCCGCTCAAAATCCAGCTCGGCGCAAAACTGACCAAGGGCCTGGGGGCCGGCGCCAATCCTGACGTTGGCCGGGCTGCAGCGCTCGAAGACAGCGACAAGATTGTGGAAGCCCTCGAGGGAGCAGATATGGTGTTTGTGACGGCTGGCCTCGGAGGCGGCACGGGCACGGGTGGCGCTCCCATCGTGGCCAGCCTGGCTCGCGAGCTCGGCGCGCTCACCGTCGGCGTCGTCACAAAGCCTTTTGCCTTTGAAGGCCGGCGCAGAATGGCCCAGGCTGAATATGGGCTTTCGGAATTAGGCCAGGCGGTGGACACCGTCATCTGCATCCCGAATGAGCGGTTGATGGAATTCGTGGACAAAGGGACGAGCTTCTTTGAGGCATTCCGCATCGCGGATGACATCCTTCGCCAGGGCGTCCAGGGCATTTCAGACATCATCACCATCACCGGCATCATCAACCGCGACTTTGCCGACATCAAGACGATCATGGAAGGCATGGGATACGCGGTGATGGGCACGGCTGTCGGGCGGGGCCACAATCGTGCCATCGACGCCACGAACATGGCGATTGCCAGTCCTCTGCTGGAGGACGCCTCCATCAACGGCGCGCATGGCATTCTGCTGAACATCACGGGCTCGAGCGCGCTGACGCTGCACGAGGTGCATGAGGCTTCCAGCATCGTCCAGCAGGCTGCTGCCGACAATGCGAACATCATCTTTGGGGCGGTCCTTGACGAATCCATGGAAGACGCCGTCAAGGTGACCGTGATTGCCACCGGCATCAAATCAGAGGCGATGGGCATCAAGCCGATGGCAGGCGTTTCGCCCGCGGTGCGGAGCGCGCAGGAAAGCGTGAAGTTGCGGCGCGAGAGGATTGCGGCCGGCCCGGAGGAACAGCCGGAGGGAAAACCGCGCTCGGAGATTTCGCCGGACGACCTTGACGTTCCGGCCTTCATGCGCCGCCCGCTGAAAACTGAGAGGCAGTAGCGCCAGACTGGCTTGCGGCCTGAGAATATCGGCCCGCCGGCAGGCAGGCTGGGGCATCCTTCCACTTTCCTGCTACACTGCAATCTTAACTGCTCCGGCAGTCCAGCGGCTGGTTCAGGCGCCGTATTCGCATGAAACCTTCCCCTTCTGATCTTGAGGCGGCCTACTCGGCGTGCCGCAGGCTGGCGCGCCGCCACTATGAGAATTTCCCCGTCGCCTCGCTGCTGGTTCCCAGGGACAAGAGAGATGCGCTGGCTGCCATTTATGCTTTTGCGCGCTCGGCCGACGACTTTGCCGATGAGCCGGGCATTGAAGGGCGCCTGGAGAAGCTGGCAGACTGGCGCGGCAGGCTGTACGCGTGCGTCGAGGGCGGACCCGACCATCCGACATTCCTGGCGCTCGGCGACACGATCCGCAGGTATCGCTTGAGCGTGAGCAGCCTTGACAATCTGATTCGGGCGTTCGAATTGGACGTTACCACCAGCCGCCACCAGAACTTTGAGTCGCTTCTGCATTACAGCTCATACTCCGCCAATCCTGTGGGACGGCTGATGCTGGAGCTGTTCGACCATCGCGACGCCGAAATTTTTGCCCTTTCGGACAACATCTGCACCGCGCTGCAACTGACGAATTTCTGGCAGGACGTACGGACCGATCTCGAGCGCGACCGCGTGTACCTTCCGCTGGATGATCTCGCCCGCTATGAACTTTCCGTGGACATCCTCAAGCGATGGAAGCTGGAAACCGGCGCGCAGCCGGACTCCGGACTCGAGGAACGATGGCGCGGCGTGATGGCGCTTGAAGCCCAACGCACCTGGCAACTGTTCGTGAACGGCAAGCCGCTGCCCGAACGCGTGGTTCCGCAGCTTCGGCGGCAGCTTCGCCTCACCTGGCTTACGGGCACTACAATCCTGGAGAGAGTTGAGGCCGTTGACTATGACGTTTTTCGCCGCCGGCCCAAACTGAAACTCCTCGATTTCGTCCGGCTTTACTTTAAGGCCCGGCGCCCCTTCACGCCTGAAGCTGCGGCAGGCCGTATGGGCGTTGCCGCCGGGCCGGGACGGCAACGATGATGCGCCTCGCAGCCGGCGCATTGAATCGGGCTGGCAGAAAGCTTCGAGCGAATCTCGTGACGGTTTATGCCTGAAGACGTTCTGATCATCGGTGGCGGCCTGGCGGGTCTGGCCGCGGGAGTGGCGCTGGCTGAGGCCGGCTGCCGCGTCCGCCTGCTCGAGCAGAAGCCGTATCTCGGCGGGCGTGCGCGCTCCTTCCGTGACGCGGCCACGGGTTCCGTTGTTGATAACGGCCAGCACCTCTTCATGGGCTGCTATCACGCCACGCTGAGGTTTCTTGACGCCATCGGCACTGCCCATACGGTCACCTTTGATCCGCAACTCCGCGTCCGCTTTCTGGATTCGAACCAGAAGCTCACCGAGCTCCGCTGCCCCGCGTTTTCCGCTCCCTGGCATCTGCTGACCGGCGTGTGTCTCTCCGACAGTTTCACCTTCGGCGAAAAGATGGACGTTTTGCGGCTGGGCAGGGCGCTTCGCTCCGCCAAAGACAAGGCGGAGAGCACCGGCGTTCTGGAACACATGACGGTTGAAGAATGGCTGTCGGCGCTGGGGCAGCGGGAAACTTTGCGCCGCAACTTTTGGGACCTGCTGTGCATTGCCGCCATGAATGAAGATCCGGAAATCACCTCGGCTCTCCTGTTCCGACGTGTTTTGCGGCTGGCGTTGTTCAGCTCGCCGCTCGACTCGCGCCTGGGAGTTCCGCGCAAGGGACTGAGCGATTGTTATACCGACGCGGCGGCGGGCGCGATCGCCAGCCGCGGAGGCAGCGTTGAGTTGCGGCGCGACGTGCGGGCGCTGCTGATTTCAGACGGCGTGTGTCATGGCGTCAAGCTGGCTGACGGCGACGCCATCGAGGCGCCCACTGTACTCAGCGCGGTGCCGTGGCATGTCCTGCCCGGCCTGCTTCCGGCAGAAACGGTGAAATCCGAGCCTGTCTTTTCACGCATCCTCGATCTGCGTCCCGCTCCCATCATCTCCATTTATCTCTGGTTCGATCGCGCCGTGACCGACCTGGAGTTTGTGGGCTTGCGCGGCACAACCATCCAGTGGCTCTTCAACAAGGGCCGCATCCTGGGGAGCGGCGAAAACTACGTGTCGCTGGTTTTGAGCGGCGCGCACGATCATGTTGCGCGGTCGAAAGAAAACCTGCTGAGCACGGCCCTCAGTGAACTCCGGAACCTGCTGCCGGGCGCGCGTGACGCCAGACTGACGCATTCCCTGGTGATCAAGGAGCGATTTGCAACCTTCTCGCCTTGCGTGAGAGTGGACGGGTTGCGGCCACCGGCGGTAACGCCGGTTCGCGGGCTTTATCTTGCCGGGGACTGGACAGACACCGGTCTGCCCGCCACCATCGAGGGGGCCGTCCAAAGCGGCTATACTGCCGCCGAAGCTATTCTGCATTCCAACTGAGGTTACACCTTGCCAGCCACCGCGGCCCGGCGGTTTTCGTACAGCGGGAACTCCTCGGTGAGCGCGTGCACTTCCTTTCGGACGCGCGCCAGCAGAGCTTCATTTTCCAGGTCGGCCAGCACGTCGGCAATCCAGCCGCCGATCTTGCGCATCTCCGCTTCCTTCATGCCGCGCGTGGTGACGGCGGGCGTTCCCACGCGGATGCCGCTGGCCACCATGGGCGGATTGGGATCAAACGGAATGGCGTTCTTGTTGACGGTGATGCCGGCCTGCTCGAGCGCCTTTTCCGCCTGCTTGCCGGTGACGTTCTTTGAAAAAACGTCCACCAGCATCAGGTGATTGTCCGTGCCGCCGGAGACAATGCGGAATCCCCTGGCAGCGATGGCCTCGCACAGCACGCGGGCGTTATCCACAATCTGCTTCTGATATTCGCGGAAGGCGGGCTGCAACGCTTCCTCGAAGCAGACGGCCTTGGCGGCGATCACGTGCATGAGCGGGCCTCCCTGGATGCCGGGAAAGATGGTCTTGTCGAGCGCCTTGGCAAACTCGGCCTTGCAGAACGTGGCGCCGCCGCGCGGGCCGCGAAGCGTCTTGTGGGTGGTGGTGGTGACAAAGTCAGCGTGCGGAAAGGGACTGGGATGCAGGCCCGCCGCGATGAGGCCGGCGATGTGGGCCATGTCCACCATCAGCAGCGCGCCGGATTTTTTGGCAATTCCACTGAAGCGCGCGAAATCAATAATGCGCGGATAGGCGCTGGCGCCGGCTACAATCAGTTTTGGCTTGTGCTCCATGGCGAGCTGTTCAAGCTCTTCATAGTCGATGGTCTCCGTGTCCTTCCTCACACCGTAAGGGATGATGTTGTACATCTTGCCGGAGAAGTTCAGCGGATGGCCGTGCGTCAGGTGCCCTCCGTGCGCGAGATTCATACCCAGCAGCGTGTCTCCAGGATTCAGCACCGTCATGTAAACAGCCTGATTGGCCTGCGCGCCGGAATGCGGCTGCACGTTCACGTGGTCAGCGTTGAACAGCTTCCTGGCGCGCTCAATCGCCAGCGTCTCGGCCACGTCCACAAACTCGCAGCCGCCGTAGTAGCGCTTGCCTGGCAGACCCTCGGCGTACTTGTTGGTCAGCACGGAGCCGAGCGCCTCGAGCACCGCCTCGCTCACAAAATTCTCGGAGGCAATCAGCTCCAGCGTGGCGGCCTGCCGGCCGACCTCGTGGTCAATGGCCCGCGCAACTTCCGGGTCGACCTCGCTGAGGGGACGGGTGCGATCATTCTGGGTCATGATTTTTCTCCAGCCTTTAAGGATGTGGTTTGCGAGGCTTCTTCAGAATGCACTGGGAGCGAACTTCCCTGAACCAACATTCTATCGGAGGAGCGCAGGCTTGGCAATTACCCTCCCGCTCCAATTGGACGTTTGAAGCCGCAGCGGTGTTGCCGCTGAAGGCGCATTCTCGCAAAAGCGCAAAGCCGCGGAGGCCACAGTGATTATCGAATAAATTCCCTGATGGGCAACCGTGCGCCTGGCGAGACGATTACGCCTTTACGACCTGCTGGGCCGTCTGGCTTCGCGTTGCCCTGCGCCCTGAGAAAGACCCACGCCGGACGCCATCCTGAGTGGAAAAAGGACCCGCTTTGATTGTTGGGCGGGTGGAGTGCGCCAGCGAGCCAGAAAAAAATTTGACGTGCATTTTTCCGGCCGGCTGTGTTCGAGTAAAATGGCCCACTGCGTTTTCGGTCCGTTTTTTGACCCTCTAATGTTTTCAATGAGATCGGTAGCTTCGTTTTCCGGTTCGTTCCGGTTTGTTTTTTCCACAGCTACGTGTTTTCAACAACTTCTCCGCTTCGTTTTAGGTTCGTTTCCGGTTCGTTTTTTGGCAATTTCCCTTTGTTTTCAACAACCTCTCCGGTTCGTTTTTCAAAAAACGTGTTTTTTGTCCCATTTGCCTCAAAACCAGCGCGAAAAATGGCTTTTTGAGGACTGCAAA